>JAUWQU010000365.1 GCA_030610965.1 Phycisphaerae bacterium | reverse complement strand
TGCAGCCGCTAATCGCCCCGACCTCCCGATACCACTGCCACGCCCTCTCGGCCGACCATCGCGCGTCGGCGGCGGAGGAAGAGGGGACATTGAGAAACAACAATCCGAAGAGTGCGAAGCAACACGCCGTAAGGCGGGCGGCGGTAACTGACAGGAGATTTGATCCCGCTCGGGCAAGCGGCCGGGGCCCGGGGTGCGGAGGGTTTTTGGGGAGCAGGGCCATAGTCTACACCTCTGTTCTCGCGGATGTCCGGGATCGCCTATTCCAATGCCGTTCTTGCCCGAGACAGGCCCACGAGTCCACTCGGGGCTGAAGCTTGGAACGATCCACCAGTCGCAGCCCTCGCTGCAAGCCGAGACTCATATGCCGGGGACAGGATAGCTTTCCGGTTTCGGCAGCGTCAAGTGCCGAGATGAAGAAAGGCCCCGGGCCGGAACGCGGTGGTTTTTGACATTTGGCCTGCGCAGGGGCCTCGCCGGTCAGTATGCCCGGGTGGCGCGGCGTCTCATCCGGGCGCTTCACGGGCCTTTCGGCCCGTCGCGTCGGCCATTACCGCCAGCAGCAGGGCCGCGCCGATCACGAAGTCGACCCAGTTGGGATCGATGCCCAGCAGCGTGATGGAGCTGATGATAATCGACATCAGCACGGCCCCGAGCAGCGAGCCGAGAATCGTTCCGGCCCCGCCCTTGAGGCTCGCCCCGCCGATGATCGCCGCCGAGATCACCTTCAGTTCCAGGCCCTTGCCCGCGGTGGTCGAGGCCGACCCGAAACGAGCGGTGATGATGATCCCCGCAAGCGCTGCCAGGAAGCCCACGAGGGCGAAATTGAACACCTTGACGCGTTTGACGTTGATGCCCGAGAGTATCGCCGCGGCCTCGTTGCCGCCGATGTAGTAGCTCTGGCGGAAGAAGCGGCTGCGCCGCAGCAGGAAGTCGCTGACGACAATCAGTACTATCGAGATGACAATCGGGTTCTGCACCCCGGGTATCAGTTCGCCCTGCCCGAAGGCGTTGAAACTCGCCGGCAGCTCGGAGATGTTCCGCCCGCCCGAGACCACCATCATCAGCCCGCGGACCAGACCCATCATCCCCAGCGTCGTGATGAAGGCGTTGATGCGGAGTTCGGTGATGATAAGCCCGTTGACCAGCCCTATCAGGATACCTATGGCCAGCCCGAAACCGATCGCCATCGGCGCCGGCATCCCGCTCCTGAGCCAGATCGCCGTCACCGTGCCGGCCAGGGCGAAGGTCGATCCGACCGACAGGTCGAACGTGCCCGAGACCAGCAGGATGGTCATGCCGATTGCGATGATGCTCTGGGCGGTCAGCGACAGCATGACGGCGGCGAGGCTGGGCTTGCTCAGGAACTCGGGTTTGGCGTAAGTCAGGCCGATTATGCCGAGCACGATGATGTAGAGGATCATGAACTCTCGGTGATCCGCCAGCGCCACGATACGTCTGAGCGCGGCGTTGTCTCGCAACTTGTCAACCATAGCGTATCCTCACGTCGGGTTGCTGCCGGCGCCGATGCCCGTCGCGCAGGCGATGAGTTTCTCTTCGGTGGCCTGGTCGGCTTCGAACCGGCCTGCAATCCGGCCGGCACGCATCACCAGTATCCGGTCGCCGAGCCCCAGCACTTCCGGCAGTTCCGAGGAGATCAGGAGTATTCCCACCCCGTCGGCCGCCAGGGCCCGCAGGCGACGGTAGATCTCGCTCTTGGCGCCGACATCGACGCCGCGCGTCGGCTCGTCGGCAATCAGCAGCAGCGGGCCGGCGTCGATCCACATCGCCAGCAGCACCTTCTGCTGATTGCCGCCGGAAAGGTTGCCTACCTCCTGGTTGACCGATGGCGTAACGATACCGAACTCGGCCCGGCTGCGGGCGGCCAGGGCGGTTATGGCCTTCTCGTTCATCAGCCCCCAGCGGTTGGCGAAGGACCCGAGCACCGGGGCGACGCAGTTCTGGCGGACGGACATCCGCATGAACAACCCCTGGGCCTTTCGCTCTTCGGTGAGGTATCCGATCCGATTGGCGATAGCCTGGCCCGGGCTTCGGACCGTCACGGGCTTTTCGTCGACGTAGAGCCTCCCGGCATCGAGCGGCTCGGCCCCGAATATAGCGCGGGCCAGTTCGGTCCGCCCCGAGCCGGCCAGACCCGCCATGCCCACGATCTCCCCCCTGCCAACGGAAAAGCTGACATCGTCAAAGGCCTCGCCGCGCCGGCCGCCCTCGCTCCGGAAACCCTCCGATCCGACAGGGGTCTCGCGGCGCCCGTACCGGTCGCTCACCTCGCCCCCCCCCCTCTTCCGTACGATTTCGTCTTCCGTCACGTCAGTGACGTCGCACGTGGCCACGTTGCGCCCGTCACGCATGACAGTCACGCGGTTGGCGATCTCGAATATCTCGGGCAGGTGGTGCGAAATATAGATCACCGAGGTCCCCTGGGCCTTGAGCTGCCTGATATTCTCGAACAGCAGACCCGTCTCGACGGCCGTCAGGGACGACGTCGGCTCGTCCAGGATCAGGATTCGCGGCTCCTGGGAGATCGCCTTGAGTATCTCGACCACCTGCCGCAGCGCGACCGGCAGGTTCCGCACCGGCGTGGCGGGATCCATTTGCAGCTCGAAGCGTTCGAGGATTGCGCCCGTCCGCTCGTGCAGGAGCCTCCGGTCGATCAGGTCGGGCCATTTCCACCGCACGGGCTGGCGATGGGCGAATATGTTCTCGGCGACCGAGAGATTGGGCGAGAGGCTCAGTTCCTGGAATACCACGCAAACGCCCTCGTCGGCAGCGGCGTGGGGATTGGCGGGTCCAAACGGGCGGCCGTCGAGGAATATCTCGCCGGCCTCGGGCGAAAGAACGCCGCCCAGGACGTGCATCAGCGTACTCTTGCCCGCGCCGTTTTCGCCGACCAGCGCGTGGACCTCGCCCTTGCGAAGCTCGAAACACACGTTATCGAGCGCGCGGACGCCGGGGAACGTCTTGACGACGTCGCGCACCTCGAGAACGGTCTGGCTGTCGGGGCTGTCCGGCATGGGGCTACTTTCTGATGAAGTACTCGCAGTTGCTCTTGTCGATGAGGATCACGCCCGTGTCGACGTAGGACGGCACGCCGTCCACGCCGGCGGCTGCGTTGTCTGACGAAATCGGGATGTTCAGGTTCACCAGATCGTGCATCATGCGCACGGCGTGGAAGGGCATCAGGGCGGTCTGCTGGGCAACGGTGGCGCTGATCACGCCGTCCTTGATCAGTTGCAGCACCTCGTTGCCGCGGTCCATCGAGACGATCTTGGCCTTGCCGACCAGCCCCGCCTCGCGGACGGCTGTTGCCGCACCGGTACCCCCGGCCGCCTCCACGCAGCCCAGGCCCGCCAGGTCCGGATACTGCTGGAGCACTGCCGCGGCCACCTGAGCCGCCACCACGGTATTGCACTGCGTGTCCACGATCTGGACGAGGGTGATGTCCGCGTACTGGCTCAGCGCGGCTTTGTATCCGCTGATTCGCTCATCGAGGTTCGACTGTCCCGGCTTGGTCATCAGCGCGACCTTGCCCTTGCGGCCGATCAGGTCGGCCAGCTTCATTCCGCCGGTGTACCCTGCCTTCACGTTGCCCGTGCCCACGAACGCCAAGCGGTCCGACCGCGGCAGGTCGGCGTCAACCGTGACCACCGGTACTCCCGCCGCTATCGCCTTGTTGATCGACGGCACCAGGGCCGGCTCGAACCCCACCACCACGATGCCCATCAGGTTCTCCTGGGCCAGAGTCAGCTCGAAAGCGGTGATCATCGCGGGTATGTCATACTCGGCCGGGCCGACGTATTCGGTTCTGACGCCCAGTACCTCGCCGGCCATCCGCATGCCAAGCTTGTGGTCGTAGAAGTAGTCGAGGTTCCCCGCGGCCGAGACCTCCACGTAAAGCTGGTCGGACTTCCGCGCCGGAGGCTTGACCTTCAGCGCAAACGCCGGCCGCTGCCTGATCCGGATCCGCCCGACAGACGCCCCCTCGCCGCCGAAGCCGGGGCCCTCGGTTTCACCGTGCCGCCTGGCGATTGTGGTGGCCACCATCGCGACCGCCAGCAGTATCAACGGAATCAACAGTTTCTTCATAATCGCACCTTTCGCGGCGGTTGAATCTCGCGTCTCGGTCAAAGGCGGGCTACCCGCTGCTGTCGCGAATGCCCCGGGGGCAGATGCACCAGACCCCGTCGGGCTGCTCGCGGTTAAGCGTCGCGATGAACCTGTCCGTGGAAGTCGTACTCACGCGTTGGCATTGCTTTCTGCCTGACTCGAACATAATACCGGCAAATGCCGGTTTACATTGTGGCTTTTTCGGCTATAATGAAGAGGCAGGTTCGAGGGCCACTGTCGAATCGCCACATACACATTTTTTGCCGGCCAATGGGTCGGGTGATGCTGTCGTATTTTGTTTTCCATCCCGAACATTTCTGGCATTCCGTAGAGGACATAGCTGTTCGGGCCGGTCGGGGCCATGACACGAGAGTCATCGGTTTCGTCGGGGTACCACCGCACAGCACAACGTTGAGGAGTGAGGATCCATGAGGAACATGCGATTTCTAACACCTATGTTCGTCGTACTGGTTGTCGTGGCCGGCTCGGCAAGGGCAGTCGACCACGCGTGGCTTGGCGCCGACCCGACGGACGGCAACGACTGGAGCCAAGCGCTGAACTGGAACGCCGGCGGGAACATCCCGGGCGTCACGGCCGGTTTCACCGGCGGCAGCAACAACTGGAAGTTCGGTGACGTGCTGAACGCCTCGAAGGTGCGGATCTGGTCGGCCGTCGTGGGCTATACGTCCACGATCGCCGCCCAACACGCCGACACCCTCAGCGGCGTCACCGGCGTGGTGACGGTCGACGGCGGCGGCATCCTGAATCTGGTCGCCGCGCAGAACACCTTCCCCGGCGGCGGGATCCAGATCAATGCCGGCGGACTGCTGCTTGGCGATACGGGCACAGGCACCTGGGGCGCAGGCAAAAACATCAATGTCGCCGAAGACGCCATC
>JAUWQU010000573.1 GCA_030610965.1 Phycisphaerae bacterium | reverse complement strand
AAGCCTGAAGCCTGAAGTCTGAAGCCTTCCTCCTGGGGCCTTCCCCCTGAAGCCTCTGTCTCGTGCATCGGCCGAGCAAAACACAAGCCGCCAGGAAGGAAGGTCGCACACCTCTCGGCGGATCGCTCAAGAACCCCCCTGCCAGACGGCCGGTTTTCCGGTATACTGGGCGGATTCGGCCGTCGCGTGCGGCCTATGTTCGCGGTTTTCATCCAACGGATGCGGGAATGTCGTTGATAGTAGGTACGGGCGTCGGCAAGAGCTTCGGCGTCGATTACGTTATCCAGAGCGCCAGGTTCCAGTTGGCCGAGGGCGATCGCGTTGGCCTGGTCGGCCCCAACGGCCAGGGCAAGACGACGCTGCTGCGCATTCTCTGCCGGCAGGACAGCCCGACCGTCGGCAACATCCAGTTCCGCACCGGCCTGCGGGTGGGATACCTGCCGCAGAACCCGCCAGCGCTGGTCGGGACCACGCTCTGGCAGTCCATGCAGGAGGTCTTTGCCGACCTCCACGCGATGCAGGCCGAGCTTACGGACCTGGCCGGGCAGCTCGACGACGACCCCGGCGGCCTGAAGCTGAATAGATACGGCGAGCTGCATACGAAGTTCGAGGCCCTCGGCGGCTACGACATCGACAACCGCATCCAGACCGTCCTGACCGGCCTGAAGTTCGCCCCCCCCCAGCACGAGATGCCGCTGGCCCATCTGAGCGGCGGCCAGCGGACAAGGGCGCTTCTGGCCAGGCTGCTGCTGGAAAAGCCGGAGGTCCTGCTGCTGGACGAGCCGACCAACCATCTGGACATCGAGGCCGTCGAGTGGCTCGAACGCTACCTCCAGAGCTTCTCCAAGACGCTGATAGTCGTCTCGCACGACCGCTACTTCCTGGACCGCGTGACGAACCGGACATGGGAAATATCGCTGGCCAACCTGGATGTCTACCGCGGCGGCTACAGCCGGTACGTCCGCCAGCGCGACGAGCGGTTCGCCGACCGCATGAAGCAGTGGCAGGCCCAGCAGGAGTTCGTCGAACGGACCGAGGACTTCATCCGCCGCCACCTCTCCGGGCAGCGGACAAAGGAAGCGCAGGGCCGGCGGACCCGACTGGCAAGGTTCAAGGCCACCGAGGCCATAGCCTGCCCGCGGACCCACCAGCACGTGAACGTGCGGATAAGCCCGCTGCAGCGCACCGGCGATCTGGTGGTTCGCACGGCCGAACTGGTAATAGGCTACGACCAGGCCGCACCGCTTGTCAGTGTCGCAAGCCAGGAGGTCCGGCGCGGGCAGCGAGTCGCCATCGTGGGGCCCAACGGCGTAGGCAAGACCACGCTGTTTCGCACGCTGATGGGCCGCATTGCCCCGCTGGATGGCTCATTCGAGTTAGGCGCGAACGTCCAGCTGGGCTACCTGCCGCAGACTCACGACAACCTCAAGCCCAGCGCGACGGTGCTGGAATCGCTCCAGAGCGTGGACATCGACCTCAAGGCCGAGCGGGCGCGGACACTTCTCGGCAGCTTCCTGTTCACCGGCGATGAGGTGTTCAAGAAGATCTCCGAACTGAGCGGAGGCCAGCGCAGCCGGGTCATCCTGGCACAACTCGCCGCCATCGGCCCCAACCTGCTGCTGCTTGACGAGCCGACCAACCACCTGGACCTTCCCAGCCGGGAGATCGTCCAGGAGATGCTCAAGGATTTCGCCGGCACGGTGATCTTCATCAGCCACGACCGCTACCTCATCGAGGCCATTGCCACGCACATCTGGGCGCTGGACGGCGGGACGATCCACCTGCTGGACGGCGGCTGGGAGAACTACGTTCGATGGCGGACGGAGTTCCGCACCGGCGCCTCGGACGGAGCCCCGCCGGCCAAGCGGCAGCAGCACAACCGGCGACAGGAGAACCTGGCCGCCCGCAAGGCCGCCCGGCAGCGCCAGGGAATCCAGCGAAAGCTCGAGGCAGTCGAGCAGTCCATCGTTGAACTCGAAGATAAGCTCCGGCAGCTTATGGACGCATCGGGCGCCGCCGGCGAGGCAGGCGACCTCGACCTCGTACACGACCTTGGCCGGCAGTACACGACCGACGACGAGCAGCTCCAGAAGCTGTGGGAAGACTACGCCGAACTGCACGATCAACTCGACGCGTGCCCGTGAGAGACGGTTTCCGTCGCCCGCATAAAGGATATTTCGGGGGACATCATGGCCTGGCAACGGCCGGACACCCCCGCCACCGAGCAGGAAGAATCCTTGCTGATCTCGCGATCAGCAATATACTCATCAGAATGATCGGCGGCCGAAGGCCATCCGGGAAATGTGGGCTTGTGCAGACTGTATCTTCACCTCTCGGCCAGCAATCTGTAGGAATCCGAAGCATGAAAAGAATAGACAAAGCGCGTCTCTGGGTAGTCTTGATTCATGTGATGTCGTTTTGCGTATCCTTGGGCAGCGGTCTCTTGAAGCAGTTTGGAGTCTTTGAAGTTCAGGAGTTTGTTGATCCTGATATCCCTAGGACGATCTTTGTGACCACAGAGCCATCGGTGCTGTGGCTGTTTGCCGCGTGTTTCGGAATATGCGCTATCCTCATGGTCAGAACCCGCCCGGCTGTTTCCGCATTCATCGGGGCCGGAGTTCACGGGATCTGGGCTCTGTACTGCACACATCTAGTGTTCTCTCACTGGTTTACGTGTGGAGATGTCTTGGCCCTTGTCATCTTCTGGTTGGCGACGATGAAACTGGTGAGGGAAGCTCGTGTGATGGCCAGAAACCAAGAGCCCCAACAAAGGGCTGGAGCCGATGGCGAGGACGATTGCCCTCAAGGATAGTGTGGATTCGGGCTAAGACCTAAGACCCTCTTCCCTCAGCGTTCCCCGCGCCCTCCGCGAGAGATCCCCCTGGCCGCGGCAGGCTACTGGGCAGCGTGGTCGAACTCGTCGCCGCGGAAGGTGCGGCCGAGGTAGGTCCGGCGGACGAGTTCGTCGTTTATGAGGGCCTTGGGCGTGCCTTCGCGGAGCACCTTTCCGCTGTCGATAATGTAGGATCTGTCCGTGACGCTGAGGGTTTCGCGGACGTTGTGGTCGGTCAGTAGGATGCTTATCCCGCGGTCCTTCAGGCCGCGGATTTCGCGCTGGAGGTCTTCGACCGCAATGGGATCAACGCCGGAGAACGGCTCGTCCAGCAGCATCATGGTGGGGTTGGTCACAAGGGCGCGGGCGATCTCGAGCTTGCGTCGTTCGCCGCCGGAGAGCGTCCGGGCGAGCTGCTTGCGAACGCCGTCGAGCCCGAACTGCTCCAGCAGGTGGTCGCACTTTTCCCGGCGGGTCTTGCGGGGCAGATTCATGGTTTCCATGATGGCCATGATGTTCTGTCGCACAGTGAGCCTCTGGAAGATGCTGGGCTCCTGCGAGAGGTAGCCCATTCCCCTGCGAGCCCTTTTGTACATGGGCATTCGCGTCACGACGACCCCGTCGAAGACCACCTGCCCGTTGTCCGGTGTGACCATGCCGATAATCATGCGGAAGGTGGTGGTCTTGCCGGCGCCGTTTCGGCCGAGCAGGCCGACGATCTCGCCCTGGGCGACCGCGAATGACACGTGGTCGACCACGGCCCGGCCGTTGTAGTACTTG
>JAUWQU010000784.1 GCA_030610965.1 Phycisphaerae bacterium | reverse complement strand
CGACACCACCTCCGGCGACAACATCATGCCGTGGATCGACGTCAAGCCGGACGGCACCATCGACGTGGCCTGGTACGACCGCCGCAACGACACCAATGACGTGCTTTGGGACGTCTACATCGCCAAGAGCATCGACAGCGGGCAGACCTTCTCGGCCAACGTCCGCGTGTCCGACAAGAGCTTCGCCTCGCCGTCGAATCTCTGGCTCGGCGAGTACCTCGGCCTGGCTGCCGACGGCAACGACGCGTACGTCGCCTGGACCTCGTCGCTGCGCGACGCGGCCAAAGGCGACGTGTACTTCGACCAGGTTCCCAACATCAGCATCCCCGAGCCGACAAGCCTGGCACTGGTCTCCATTGCCGCGGCCGGCCTGCTGGCCCGACGCAGGCGGCGCCGGCGGGGATGAGAATCGCGACAGAGGCAAGGACAGCCTTGCCAAGATAGGCTGCAACACGAACCTGCCATCGCCGCCTCTCACCAGGGCAGAAGCGGGCACAAACCAGATCCACCGCGACTGCCCTTACGGTTCATCGCTTCAACTATGATCCCCGCGCCGATGCTGAAGTATGAACCATCATCGACCTTGTGCATCGAGGGCGCATCATCCGGCCGTGGTGTGGCCGGCTCCGTCCGCACCATGTGCTTGCCGCAAAAATCGGAGATCTGATCCTCGACCTTGGCCGGCCTGACGGTCTTGAGAAACTCATCCCACTTCGCTGCCTCAGCCGGCGACAGGCCCTTCCGCCAGCCGCAGTAGAGGGCGAGCTTCTCGCCGTCCAGCACGACGCGCCCGAAGTGCTTCCGCTGGAAACCCGAATCCGGCGAAACCCACACCGCGTAGCAGATGGCAGACAGCGGCTTGGGCCTGTTCGCAAACGACCACGTCAGACCGCGGGACTTCTTGTCCCAATCGCCGTTGGAGATCAGCGGCTCAGCCGGCAGCTTGAGCTTCACGCTCACCTCATCTCGCGAGGGACTGAATATCGAGAGGATCGGAAAAAAATCCTCGAAGTCGATGTTGACCAGCGCCCCGACCATGTCGCCCATGGCCTCGGCGGCATCCGGCCGGGCCTTTGCGGCGGCCGGCTGGGATGTCGCGACGAACGACCCGCTCTGGTCGGCCGGCATCGAGTCCGACAGCTTTCGCCACCGCTCCACACCCCGGCCGACCGCCTCGCTTGTGCGGATGAACTTCTCGAAGGACTCGCCCACCTCGTTCGGATCGCTCAGGAATCCGAAGGCCTCGTGCGTTTCGTCGATCCCCATCTTTCGCGCGAGGAACCTTCGCACGATCAGCAGTGGGGCCTTGGCCTTGTCGGCGTCGCTGACTGCCGGGTCGGTCATCTGCCGGGCAAACTCGAGGGCGCGATCGAAGTGAATGTAGTCGTGCTCGATGAGGTACAGCACCACGCGGGCGTAAATCTCCTGCTTGTTCGCGCCGCTGCTGACCAAGCCGCTCTTGGCCGACCATAGGTAGATCGCCAGGTTCTTTGCGTCCCGGCGGAAGTCCGTGTCCATGAATGCCCGCAGCTTATCGAGGCCGGGCCGGCCCTTAAGATGGCTCGCCAACCACCCGTCCAGCGTGTCGATGACAGTGTCGGCAGCCAGATTGATCCGCTCAAGCGGCCCCACAAGATCGTCGATGCCCGCGAAACGCTCAACGTACACCCCAGCCGAGCCCATGAGCGTGTGAATGACGCGGCAGTCCCCCGCCCCGCCGAGCTCGCCCGGCAGCCGGCCCCCGAACCGCCCGGCGAAGGTCTGCCTGGCGGCGTTGGGATCGGCCGTCACGCGCCGCTGGTATATCTCGCCAAAGGCCCGGAGAATCCCCGGCGCGACCTGTCCCTCGTTGGGGTCGCACAACGTGTACCGCGGCCTATCCTGCCAAGCCGTCAGCCGCCTGCCCACCATGCCGCCTTCGGGCTCCATGACGACCTCGAAGTGATTCGTCCGCCCGCACGACAAGCACGACAACCCCGCCGCGAGCGAAGAAGCGATCGCCAGCACCCGACAAAACCGTCTCGATAGCATGGCTGTCTCCTTGTCCGAAAGCACACTGCCCTCCCCCTTGGTATCCCGCGGCATCGGGTGTCGCGCAGCAGAAACCCGCGTTTCGTGGAAACAATATTCCCGCTATGTCGCGGCGCTGTGGGCCGACATGTTCCACCGAAGGTGAACTCGGCGAGATCGTCTCCGCCCTCGGGGCCTACCTCGATGGCGGGTGGATGACTATTCACGTTAACCGAAACGTCTTTGCCATAGCCTGGAGATAAGGTAGAATTATTGGAATGGCCCGCGGTGGCGGGTATGAATATCGAGAGTATCGGCTTAAGCCAGGCTCACACAGACCATTGCGGGCCTGCCTGAAATCGCGGCCATCCATAACGGCGAGGAGCGAGTCAACGTGGCGTGGGTTCGATTAGCACAGGTTGCGGCCATCCTTATCGCATGCGCGGCGGGATGCGCTTCCAAGTCAGATTCCGACCCTGCGGCCCGGGCCAGCCGGATCGCGGCCATGGCGAACAATCGCCCCTCCGACGGCGGGGCCGAACTGGTCGAGGCCCTTGTCGACTCCGACCCCACCGTGCGCAACGCGGCCGCCTTCGCGCTGAGTTCCTGCCAGACCGAGCAGAACCAGCCGGCGC
>JAUWQU010000472.1 GCA_030610965.1 Phycisphaerae bacterium | reverse complement strand
AAGCCTGAAGTCTGAAGCCTGAAGCCTCTGTCTCGTGCATCGGCCGGGTAAAGCGCAGGCCGCCAGGAAGGAAGGTCGGTCACCTGTGAATAGTCACCAACAAAGCAATAGCATGAAACAAAATGAACAAACCAGTAATTGCGACGATTGTCATGATGTTGTCACTGGGTGCTTCTGCTCCGGGCGAAACGCGCCCCACGCAGATTTTTGTGGCGCCCACCGGGAATGACACGAATCCGGGCACGCCGGCCAAGCCCTTTGCGACGTTGCAGCGGGCGCAGCAGGCCGCGCGGAAGGCGGGCAGGCGAGAGGCCGTCACGGTCTTTGTGAGGAAGGGGACGTACTATCTGCCTGAGACCTTGATTTTTACGGCCAAGGATTCCGGCACGAAGGCCGCCCCGGTTGTGTATCAGGCGTATGGCAAGGAGCGGCCGGTGATCAGCGGCGGCATCCGGATGCGCAATCTAAAGTGGGAGCCCTACAAGGACGGCGTCATGCGGGCCAAGCTGCCGGCGGGTTTCACCACCGACCAGTTGTTCGTGAATGGTGAAAGCCAGCCGCTGGCGCGGTATCCGAACTTCGATCCCAAGGCGCGTTTCTTCCACGGCACGGCGGCGGATGCGTTCAGCCCGGAGCGGGCGGCACGCTGGAAAGACCCTGCCGGCGGGTTCATCCATGCCCTTCATGCAGCGGCGTGGGGCGGGATGCATTATGTCATCACAGGCAAAGGGCCGGACAACAAGGTCACCTACGAAGGCGGCTGGCAGAACAACCGCCCGATGGGCATGAACAAGGAACGCCGTTTCGTGGAGAATGTTTTCGAGGAACTGGATGCCCCGGGCGAGTGGTTCCTCAACCGCAAAACCGGCGCCCTGTACTTCTACCCGCCCGCCGGCGTCGATCCGGCCAAGGCCACGATCGAAGGGGTTCGTCTCCGGCATCTTGTTGAGTTCCGCGGGACGCAGCGGTCCCCGGTCCGGTTCGTCAGCTTCAAAGGGCTGACCTTCCGCCATGCCGCGCGGACCTTCATGGATACCAGGGAACTGCTGTTGCGCACGGACTGGGCGATTTATCGCGGCGGCGCGCTGTTCCTTAACGGCACGGAAGATTGCACGATTGAGGACTGCGTGATCGACCGGGTGGGCGGCAATGCCGTTTTTGTCAACAATTACAACCGCCGGGTCACGGTCCGCGGCTGTCACATTACCAAGGCGGGCGCTAGCGGCGTGGCCTTCATAGGCGATCCCAACGCCTGCTACAACCCCGCCTACTGGCACAAGGGGAATGAACTCGGCAAGATCGACAAGACTCCCGGCCCCAAGACCAGCAACTACCCGGCCGACTGCCTGGTAGATGACTGCCTGATCCATGACATTGGCCAGGTGGAAAAGCAGACGGCGGGAGTCACTCTGGACATGGCGCAGGGGATCACCATTAGCCACTGCTCGATCTATGATATGCCGCGAGCGGGCATCAACTTTGGCGACGGCTGCTGGGGCGGTCATCTCATTGAGTTCTGCGATGTCTTCGACACCGTCAAGGAAACCGGCGACCATGGCTCGTTCAACTCCTGGGGCCGCGACCGGTATTGGGGGCTGCGAGGTCTGAATCTGAACGACGACCAGGCATGGGAAGCCAACAAGAACGTGGTGACCTTGGATGCCTGCAAGACCACGATCATTCGTAACAGCCGCTGGCGTTGCGATCACGGCTGGGACGTTGACCTCGACGACGGCTCCAGCAATTACCACATCTACAACAACCTTTTCCTACGCGGCGGCCTGAAGAACCGGGAAGGCTTCTTCCGCGTTGTGGAAAACAACATCATGGTCAACAACGGCTTTCACCCGCACTGCTGGTATAAGCACAGCGAGGATGTCGTCCGCCGCAATATCATGGGGACCGATCACTACCTCCCGGCCGGCGGCATGCCGCCAACCCCGTGGGGCAAGGAGATGGATTACAACCTCGCTCATTGCGAGGGTTTGACCAATCGACAACATGCCGACGCCCTCTCCGATCAATCCAACCGTGACGAGCATTCAATGGTCGCCGACGCCTTGTTCGTCGATCCAGCCAAAGGCGACTTCCGCGTCAAGGACGGCTCGCCAGCCCTCAAGCTCGGCTTCGTGAATTTTCCCATGGACCAGTTCGGCGTGCGGAAGCCGGAGCTCAAGGCCATCGCCCGCACCCCGGAAATCCCCAAGCTCGAGAGGCTCGTCAGGAAGAGCCGGGTCGTCAAACGTGTGAATTACGCCTGGCAGGCCCGGATCCGCGACATCTCAGGCCTGGGTGATCGCTCCGCCCACGGGTTGCCGGATGAATCCGGAGTCCTGCTCCTGGACGTTCCCGTTGCCAGCCCCGCGGCCAAGGCCGGGCTCCGGAAGGACGACGTGATTCGCACCTGCAACGGCCAACAGGTTCGTACCGCGCGCGACCTGCAGAAGTTGCGGGACAAGGCGGCAGGACAGAAACTCACCCTCGTCGTCTCACGCAAGCAAAAGCGGGTGACCGTCGAGGTGAAGGAGTATGCGTATGTTGTCACCGAGAGTTTGAGAAATGCCGAGTTCAAAACGATCGCCCTGGTTCCGGGATCGGCCGTTGTCCCTGCGAAGGTGAGCGCCGGCGGGGCCACTACTAACAACGATCCGATCGAATCTCTCATCGATGGCAAGATCGCCGGCGGCTTCGGACCGATCTTTGCCAACGGTGATTGCGGCATGTACAAACTCGATCTGGCCACGGTAAAAAGCATTGCCCAGATCAACACGTTTTCGCGCGGTGGGCAGCGGGGCCGGCAGAACTTCGTGCTTTACGGGAGCAGTGCCGCATCCGATCCCGGCTGGAATGTCGCCGATGCGAAGCTGTTCACGCCGGTCATTGCCGTCAATGCCCGTCAGGATGCCGAGTACAAGGCCACCAGCATCCGCGCCAGCGACGGCAAGCCGCTGGGCAGCTATCGCTGGCTGATCTGGGCGGTGTTCCCCATCAATGAGTCGGAAAACACGGCCTTCCAGGAACTGCAGGTGATTCCGGCGAGAGGCGGGGGCAACTGATCAGTCATCATTGATAGCTATTTGATGAAACCGCACTCAGGCACAAATAGAGGCAAGCCAAGGCGAAACGGCATATTTACCCGTAGCGTCGTCCAAACGGGTCTCAGCCGGTCAAGCGTCTTCTTGAAACCAGGTGAATTCCGCGACCCGGCTGGCGTCTAACTATGTAAATGGCGGCCAGTCCATCGACACAAGGCCGCCCGTTCAGCGGCGACACCGAACATGCCTGCATGACGGCACCGGCACTGACCCCAGCCAGGGGGGTACTATGCTCCTTGGCCATACCAGTTGCTTCGGGTTCTTGCTGTCGGGTTCTTGCTTGGCGCACAGGCAGATCGGGTATAGGATATTCTAAGCTGGCTCGCTCTGCACCCATGGGGGTATCCCTGGGCGGATTGCTTGCGAGAGGCTTCTTCATGGGCGGAGGTGAAACGGGCAAGGTCTTTGACTTTGGCTGTCTTACCTGAGATCGGAGGTATTGACATGTCCATAGCATCGCGCGCCGTCAAGCGTCTGCGTGGGTTGTATCGGGTTGTCTTTCGCCGGATGAGGGAACACGAAGCCAGGCTGTTCGGCGGGCTGGGCGGGCTAGGCAGGCCGGGCGGCGACGGGCTGTTTGTCGGGGAGGGTATTTCCCGCACGTGCCGGATCGAGCAGCTCGAGCCGCGGCTTCTGCTCGACGCCGTCGGGCCGAATGTCGTCAGCCACTGGCCGGCGGGCCTGGTCGCCCCGATCGACCACGTCGACATCACGTTCAACGAGCCCATCAACCCCGCCACCCTCTCGGCCGACGACGTGCTTGTCATGCGTTCGTCGCCCATGCTGCTGGGCGGCTACGACACCGCCGGCCAGGCACGCGGCGTGACGCTGGCGGGCGATCTCGCGTACGTGGCTGACTACCAGAGCGGCCTGCAGATCCTCGACATCTCCGACCCCGCCGCGCCCGTGCGCCTCGGCGGGTACGACACCGCGGGCTACGCCCTCGTCGTGGACGTCTCGGGCAATCTCGCATACGTGGCGGATTACACCAGCGGCTTGCAGATCATCGACGTCTCCAACCCCGCCGCGCCCGTCCGCCTGGGCGGATACGACACGCCGGGCGTTGCCTACAGCGTGGCCGTGTCCGGCACGGTGGCGTACGTGGCGGACTTCATGGCGGGCTTGCAGATTATCGACGTGTCCGATCCGGCCGCACCGGTGCTGCTGGGCAACTACGACACCGCCGGCTTTGCCTATGGCGTGACCGTCTTGG
>JAUWQU010000372.1 GCA_030610965.1 Phycisphaerae bacterium | reverse complement strand
TTTTATCGTCTTCTCCAGCAGGCCGTGCAGGTAGGGCCAACGACCTACCGAGATATCGTCTCACCCCCAGATATTGGGGGTGGTTGAGTCAAGTATATACCCAGTTTGCGGATTGCGGATTTCCGTTATTGGGCGTTTGTGGGGTAGCCGCCCCCGTCATCCCGTGACATGCTTTCCCGTTAGGAGAGGACCCTCGCGGTAATGCGGGCGTGTAGTTTGCTCCTCGGTCGCCAGCACGGGGGAATCCGCAATCCGCGATCCGCAATCCGCAATCGTCACAAATCGCTTGCCTGCATCGGCCCCGGAGGCTAAACTCATCGATTCGCCGGACAGTCCCTGCGCTGCGGGGATTTGCCGGTGGCAGTTGGCTGGGTGGTCCAGCCGCCCTTCGCCGGGGCAAGTATCGGCGGCCGCGGCGCCTGCCTCACAGGGAGGCGGGGCTTCGACGCGGACCAAGACGAGACAGTCAGGATAATGGAAAACACATGGTTGATCGAAATCTTATCGAGTCGTTGAATGTCAGCGACCAGGATGTGGAGGCCGAACTGGCCAAGGCGATGGGCGAAGACTTCAGCGTCGAAGCCTTGGACGAGATGATTCAGGACAAGGCCCAGCCGATTGCGGGCACTGTCCTCACCGGGCACGTGGTCACCATCATAGGCAACGACGTGATCATCGAGGTCGGGCTCAAGAGCGAGGGGGCGGTGGACATCAGCGAGTTCAACTCGCCGCAGTCGGTTGTGCCCGGCATGGAAGTGGAAGTCCTCCTGGAGGCGATGGAGTCCGACACGGGGCTCGTCGAGCTCTCGAAGCGCAAGGCCGACCGCATCCGCGGTTGGGAGCGGATCGTCGCCAACAACAAGGAAGGCGACGTGGTCAAGGGCGTGGTCACCCGCAAGATCAAGGGCGGGCTGCTCGTGGACATCGGCGTGCCGGCGTTCCTGCCTGCCAGCCAGGTCGACATCCGCCGGCCTGGCGACATTGCCGAGTACCTCGGCAAGGAGATCGAGGCGAAGATACTCAAGATCGACGACGACCGCCGGAACATCGTCGTCTCTCGGCGCAAGCTCATCGAGGAGCAGCGCAACGCCGCGAAGGACAAGCTCATGGAGGAGATCGAGGTCGGCCAACTCCGCAAGGGCACGGTCAAGAACATCGCCGATTTCGGCGCGTTCGTGGACCTTGGCGGCATCGACGGCCTGCTTCACATCACGGACATGAGCTGGGGCCGCATCGGCCATC
Source organism: Phycisphaerae bacterium (assembly GCA_030610965.1). GTDB lineage: Bacteria > Planctomycetota > Phycisphaerae > SM23-33 > SM23-33 > JAUWQU01. Next base: position 3,766 of record JAUWQU010000372.1, on the reverse strand, counting down.
CGTCGGAACTGGTGCGGATCGACGAGGATATCGAAATCGTCATTCTGAATATCGACCGCGAAAAGGAGAAGATCGCCCTCGGCCTCAAGCAGAAGACCCCCAGCCCGTGGGAAGAGGTCGAGCAGAAGTACCCCGTCAGCAGCCGCGTAACGGGCGAGGTGGTCAACATCATGTCCTACGGCGCGTTCGTCAAGCTCGAGGAGGGCCTCGAGGGCCTCGTGCATATCTCCGAGATGAGCTGGACGCGGCGCGTGAGCCATCCCAGCGAGATGGTCAGCGTCGGGGCCGAAGTCGAGGTCATCGTCCTGGAGATCGACAAGGACAAGCAGGAGATCTCGCTGGGCATGAAGCAGGCCGAGATGAACCCCTGGACCGTCGTCAAGGAAAAGTACCCGCCAGGAACGGTTATCACCGGCACGGTGCGGAACATGACCAACTTTGGCGCGTTTGTCGAGATCGAGGAAGGCATCGACGGGCTGCTGCACGTCTCGGACTTGTCCTGGACCCGCAAGATCGGCCATCCTTCCGAGGTGCTCAAGAAGGGCCAGGAACTCCAGTGCGTCGTCCTTGCCGTCGACGAGGAGAAGATGCGCGTGGCCCTGGGCCTCAAGCAGCTCACCGAGGATCCCTGGCTGCGGATGATCCCCGAGCATTACGTGCCCGGCCAGATCGTCAAGGGCAAGGCCACCAAGATCACCAACTTCGGCGTCTTCGTCGAGTTGGAAGACGAGTTGGAAGGCCTTCTGCACGTTTCCGAACTCGCCGATCACAAGGTCGAGAACCCGCGAGACGTGGTCAAGGTCGGCGACGAGGTCGAAGTGAAGATCCTCCGCGTAGACACCGAAGACCGCAAGAGCGGCCTGAGCCTCAAGCGAGCCCAATGGGCGGCCGAGGAGGGCGGCGAAGCCCCCGGCGGCGAGGTTGCCCCGCGCCGCGGCGGTCTGGAAGGCCAGTCCGGCCCGCTTATCGGAACCGAATTCATCGACACCGTCCGCAAGGAAGACGAGTAAGGACAGGTAATAGGGAATCGAGTTCGTTCCCGATGCCTGTTCGCTTCGGCGAGCGGGAAAGAAAAAGGACAACACAGGTCCGCATCGCGGGCTCACCGATACAAGGCCCCGTCCGCCCCGTAAGGGCGACGGGGCCTTTTTCATTACACACGCCCCCCGCACGCCCCCGATGCTTGTTTAAGTGCCTCCTCAAAGATTCCGAATTCAGGTTGTAGACAAAGTGCGGCCCGCGCTGGGACGGCAGGCGAACAAACGCAGGAAATGCAGGCAATCAAGAGCAGTCGGAGGAACTATGGGCACTATCGCCAACACCAAAACCGGCCTGGGCTGGTATCTCGATCAGATCAAATCGACACCGCTTCTGACGGCCGAGGAGGAGCGACAGCTCTCCCGGCAGATTCGCGAGCACTCCGACGTGTTGGCCCGCGAGCACATGGTCCACGCTAACCTGCGGCTGGTGGTCAAGATCGCCAAGGAATACTCCAACCCCGGCATGACCCTGGGCGACCTTGTGGCCGAGGGCAACCTCGGGCTGCTGCGGGCCGTCGAGGAGTTCGACCCCGACGCCGGCGTACGGTTCAGCACCTACGCCGCGTGGTGGATCAAGCAGGCCATCAAGCGAGCCATGATAAACGCCGGCCAACCGATCCACATCCCCGCCTACCTGGTAAAGCTCATCGGCAAGTGGCGAAAGGCCTCGCGCGACATCGAGGCCACCCTCGGCCGGCCCGCCACCGTGCAGGAGATGGCCAAGTCGCTGAAGATATCCCACAAGAAGGCGGACATAATCCAGCAGGGCCTCCAGGCCGTCAACGCACCCAGCCAGATGGGCACCGACGAGACCCACGCCTTGGCGGAAATCCTGGCCGACCACACCGGCGACGCCCCCGATCAGCACCTCATGGACGCAGCCATCCGTCCGACGGTCAACAAGCTGCTGGAGAAGATTGAGGCGCGAGAGCGGTGGATCCTCGAACTGCGCTACGGCCTGGACGGCTACGAGGGCCCGCAGCGGACATTCAAGGAGATCGGCAAGATAATCGGCCTGACCCGCGAACGTGTCCGCCAACTCGAAAAGAAGGCACTGTCCGAGCTCAACGCCCTTGTCGAGGAAATGTTCTGACAGGCGGCCGGGGGCAGGCAGCCGGGGGGCAGGCAGCCGGGGGCAGGGGATATGGGCCCCGGAAAAGCTGAACAGCGAATCCTAGGGAACCTCCCGACCACCCCGTTCGTGCGAAGCCTGCGCCCGAGGACCACGCCACCAAGGACCATCGACCAGTGCAAAACCCAACATCCGGGTTTCCCTTCGGGAAGAATCGCGGTATCCTGTCACCGCGCAAACGCAATCGACCCCGGACGATAAAGGACAACCAACCCCAACCCAACCGAAACGGCAGACATATGATCGACCTCGAAAGCTTCATCCGCGACGTGCCGGACTTCCCAAAGGAGGGCATCCTTTTCAAGGACATCAGCCCGCTTCTGGCAAGCCCGGAGGCCTTTATGGAGGCTTGCGACCGCCTTGCGCAAACGTTTGCAGACAAGGGTGTTACCAAGGTAATCGGCATCGAGAGCCGGGGCTTCATCTTCGGAGCGCCCGTTGCCCAACGGCTCGGCGCCGGCTTCGTGCCGATCCGCAAGCCCGGCAAACTCCCGGCCGAGACCGTCAGCCAGAGCTACCAACTCGAGTATGGCACCGACACCATCGAAATCCACGCCGACGCCATCGAGCCGAACGAGAAAGTCCTGCTGATCGACGATCTCCTGGCCACTGGCGGAACAATGGCCGCGGCGGCCGAACTGGTGGCCAAGCTTGGCGGGCAGATCGTCGGCATCGGCTTCGTGATCGAACTGTGCTTCCTGCCCGGCCGGGCCAAACTCCCCGGCCAGGACGTCCACGCCCTGATCCAAATAAGATAGCTCGCCAGGCCCGCACCTGGCCGCGGACTGGAGGCACCCGAGGCATCCGCAGATCCTACAGACGGCGGGGCAGGTATAAACGCTTGTTGTATATGGCCTTAAAGTTCAGGCGGCAATATAGGCTCTGTGTCATCCGGTTTTCTGCGGTTATTCCGGTATATTTGCGAAAGCCGAAAAGGGGGTTTGCCCTTTGGCGGTTGTCGCGTAGAATGGTTGTGTTGTCCCGCAAGCGGCGGGGCCGTTCGGGTCTCGCCCGGCCAGGTCAGGCCGGCCGAGGCGATGGGTTTCGTATGCGCTACACAAAAAACGTTATAATTCGCTGGGATTTATGGCACTGGCGGCGGGTAGTTGGTATGATAGCCGACTTTCCAGTCAGGAGATTTGCTGCATGGGCGTGAAGATTACACCGCGACAGGACGAGCATATTGAACGCGCCTTGAAGCGCCTCAAGAAGGCCCTGGCTGAGGAAGGCGTCCGCCACAAACGCACGCGGAAGTTCTTTCAGACCAAGGGCGAGAAGCGCCGCGAGGAGCGAAACCGCCAGCGACGCCGGGCCGTGAAGGTCCGCCGCGAGGCACTGCACGCGCACAGATAGCGCCGTATCGCATCCGCGCTGCCGGGCCTGTGAGTATCACAGTTCCGTGCCCGCCAGCGCCTGTGGCTCAAGAAAGCCCCGGCCGATGAGGCCCGCCAAGCCGTCCGCGTTGCCAGGTATTCATTTTCCACGTGTCGGCAGACGCCTTGGCGACGGGGATCGCTTCTCCGGCGGAAAGTCATTTCAAAGTCGCACCAAACCTATTGACTTGTCCTGCCGATAAGCTAAACTGGTTGCTTAG
>JAUWQU010000109.1 GCA_030610965.1 Phycisphaerae bacterium | reverse complement strand
TCCCGGATCGGGCCGGTCAGGTAGATGTTGCACAGGTCGGCAAGGCTGGGAAGGAAGTAGTCGTCCGTGGGCATTGACTCTCTGGCGATCGGGGATACGGTTATCGTGTCCCGTGGCCGGTATATGCCTGGGCTGTACTCGTCCACGTTATCAGGCGTGGCATAGGTGCAATGGGTCAGGCCGCCATCGGCAACGTCGTTGTTCTTGCCAAGCAGAGTCTGAGTGCTATTGCCTCCCTCGGCGTAAGCGGCCATGTTGAACCGCGCCAGGCGAGTGACACCGCTTTTCAGCCGGTCGTCGCGGCGAATGTGCATGCAGGTTTCGATCGCCGTGGGCTTCGTATCGTCGTCGCCGGTGAGATCGCTGGCTTGGATGTTGGTGTTGTACTTCAGGTCTCCCGTGGCTTCTGCCACGGTGACGGAATCGACGGGCACTCGCTCGCCGGCGACCAGGCGGTAGAGCGTTATCTTCATGGAAGCCGAACCCTGGCGGAAGTCGAGACGGTCTTTCTTGACCCATGTTCGCATCGACACGGTTTCGCCGAACAGGCCGGCTGGGGTCTGGTCGGGTCGGGTAGCCCCGAATCCGCAGTTGTAGTAAACGCGTTTTGGCGCCGCGGTGGCATTGACCGCCGGCCCCGGAAACACCGGAGGGATGCCTCCGGCCAGGTTGATGACCGACGTGTTTCCGTCCTCCGATTTAAGTTCCAGTTCGTACTGGCCAGGGCTAAGCACGTTCGACGTTGGATTGGCGATCTCGACGGCGTAGCCCCAGGCGCTGTCGTCCTTATCCAGGTCGTTGGCGTCGTACAGACTGTTGGGGATGTGCCTGGCGAAGACCTGCGTGATGACCATGTCCTGCCGGAGGCCGAAGACGGAGAAGTCCGCACCCGCGGGCTGGAACTTCCATGGCTCTCCGACTCCCACGCCTATCGAGCCGGCGGCGGTGGTGTTGGCACAGTATGCCCACAGGTTGGCTGAGAAGTGAGCGGCCATGCGCTCGCGAGTTGGTTCGTCGGCGCCGACGCCCGTCTCCCTCAGCATGATTAGCATGCGCTCGTAGACGAGCTGGCAGTCGGCCGCGTTCTGCACGGAGTCGACGTGCAGCAACTCGGGGAAGCCGGCGGCTGGGTCGCGGACCACGGCCGAAACGCTGCTCATGGTCGTCAACTGTCGGCGGATCTGGTCGGGCAGCGCGACATTCGTCACGGAGATCGGAGCGAGCATCTCGTTGAGCCGCCCGCCGAACATGGAGATGTTGTCTCTGTAGCTGCACGCATTGAGGAAGAAGGCCTCGTCGCCTATGCCGTAGGGCTGATATCCCCGGCGAGCGGGGGCCAGCAGGTATCGCCCGCAATACTGGTCGTATCCCTTGAGAGAGTTGTTGTTGTCGCCGATGCGGCCCTTGATGGGGGCGCCGCCGGCAGTGGTGCCTTCGTGGAACATGTCGTATATGGGGATGGAGGCGCCCATGCTTCCCCTGTTGTCGAGGAATCCGCGAAGATTGATCATTGCCGGGCCCGAGCCGTTGGGGCGGGCGTCAGGCGCGTCGGACGCGAACCAGCCGCCGGCGGTGTTGACGCAGATTCTCGAGGCCAGGTCGACGATCCTCATGGCCGCCCAGTAGGTGTTGGCGTCGGTGAGCGGGCTGGAGATCTGGCTGTCGTATAGAGTTGCATCCGGGATCCCGTCACCGTCCGTGTCGATGTGCTTGCCATCGTCGCTCTGCCCATCAGCGTATACGCCGCCCTCGACGAACTGGACTCCCGTGAAATTGTAATCGCCGGCGTTGTTTTTGTTGGCGTCGATGTTGGTGAGGTGGCCTCCCACGCCTTCGCCGCCAAGGTAGCTGCTAGCCAGCCAGGCGTCGGCAAACTCGGGCTTCAGGAACTCCCCCTTCACCTCGTCCCAGTAGGCGCCGTGCGGGCAGTCGATGAAGCGCAGCCAGCCCTCAGGGCTGGCCGGCATATTGCCATACGGCCCCGTGAGGTCGCTGACGGCGCGATCATAGCCGATCTGCGCGATCGCTCTGGCCAGCAGTCCTTCGGTGATAGGTTCGGCGTAGGCCCTTACCGCCAGGCTCTCGGTTTCCTCGGAGTCGAGGTTCGAGACGATAACGAATGTCGATGACAGGATGGCGAGGATGGTCAGCATTCCGATCGCCATCAGCAAGACCGATCCACGTCGATTATGCATGTAAGTCATAGTACTCTCCTTCGCTCAGCCGGGTCATTCTCCGACCGTGGAAATTACCTCGTAAGCAATGCCCTTGTCGCCGCGAAACTCTCTTGGCATTGAAGGGTCGTTAATCTTGAAACTGATCTTGATCGCCTTGGGCCAGTCGGTCTGGTTCTGGTGCGTCCATAGCCTTGGGTCGCTATTCCAAATCAGGAGGCCGTTGGTCGTGGTGCCGTTAGTCCATTGCACTTTGAAGTCGCCGATCGCCACGACCAGCACCTGCCAGAGGTCTTCGATCTGCGAGGCGCTGACCGGTGGAAGCTGGAGGTTGGCGCCGGGACTGTTCTGGGCGGCGGCGCTCGCCAAAGCCTGTAGTTGGAAGGGGCTGTTGGCGTCGTTGGTTGAGCAGGCCCGCAGCATTGAGAAGTTCACGTTGACACGCTCGCCGTCGAACGCGATGCTCGGCGTGCCGGTCAGGCAATTGCAGATGTACTCCGGCCTCCACAAGTAGGTCTCATTCTTGCCCTGGTTCATGCTGCTCGGGCAACTCTGCTGGGCATAGCAGATGATGCTTCCGTCGCCCTTGACCGGGTCGTTTATCCCGCTGGTCGGCCCGGCCGTGGAAAAAACCAGCATGGAATCCGAATCGCCGCCCGTGGTGATGTTCAGGAAGCCGTCTTTCGAGACACGGCGGAGGTCCCGGCGGATGATGCGGGCGATAGTGAATGCCATCGCGTGGCTGCGACGGTTTTCCTGGGCGGCCGAGATGAACCGCTGGGTCTGGACCAGGATCTGGCTGACCGCCAGGATCATGACCGCCAGCACGCTGATGGCCACGAGCATCTCGACCAGCGTCATGCCCGCCCGGGCCAGCCGGCCGGGGCCTTGGCAATCCCGCCGGACCCAAGTGCATCCGGCGCTTCTGGTGTTGTAATGGTCTATTGTCATGATCTTCTCGTTTCTCGTCCGGCCATTTACATGCCCGGCATCCATCCGGGTTCAGGACTGAGTGCGGTCTTGGTTTGCACGGCCTTGCTGCACTCCAACCGGCAATTCGCCGGGGGCGCCAACGTCGTAATCGTCGCCGTGCCGTTTGTCATCGTGTCCCACAGCACGAAGATGTTGTTGCTGCTGCCGTCCTTTCCCTTGACTATGGAAACCTGCCCGTTGGCGTTGTCGATGACCGCCGCACCTGCCATCAGGTATTGGGCGTCGCCGGCGCTGACGGTTATTTTCGACACGCTGCCGGATGTGGTGATCGTGCATGAGCTCAACGTCTGCGGCGTCACGGCCCCATAGTTGTTCGTCGATCCCGATAGTAGTACGATTCGGTACGGTATAATCAGGACGTCGTAATCGTTGGCCCGGCTGGGGTCCAGGCGTACCTTGAGGAAAACCACGGCCCCGTAGGGCGATCTGGGATCGTTAAACGGGAATTTCAGGTTGGCCGGGGCGATGAACGGGCCTCTCTGCGTCCCGGTCTGGTACTGGTCGGTGACGCCGTTGTTGTCCGAGTGCCGCATGCTCGCCTGGACTATCGCCAGCGTGTTGTCGCCGATCAACTGCCGCATGATGTCGTCAATAGTGCGGATATGCGTCTGGATTCCCGCGTGCAGGGCCCCGGCCACCATTGCCATGCCGACGGCCAGAACGCCCATTGCTATCATGATCTCGGTCAGCGTAAAGCCTCGCCGGCCTCGCTTCCCGGGCAATTGGCGAGCCGAGGCAAGAGGTCTGGCCTGGTGAAGGGCGCGAGCTGTTTTTTCGCCTGTTCGCATGGTTCTAATTCCTTTTGTAAAGCTGACCCGTGTGCATGTTCAGGGGCAGCACCTGGGCATTCTCGTTGAGATAGCTCAGCCGTTTAGCGTCGCTCGAGGCCGACTCGTACTCGGCGATGCTGAACATCGTCAGCGCCGACACGCCGTAGCGGTCCTGGACCTGGATGTAGGCAGTGTTGGCCATATGCCATATCCGCTGCGAACCGAACAGGGCCAAGTCTTCCGCCGGCACGCCGTAATCCGAGAAAGCCTTGCTTTGTGGATTGATCTTGATGGGCCCGCCGTCGGCGAACCTCGTCACGGCGCCAACGGAATTGAAGATCACAGAGAAAGTGGTGAACTTCCTGAGCGTTCCGGCGGCGCCCGTGAACGGATCGGTGGAGCTGTTGTTGGCCAGAGTGGCTTCCAGGCCGCCAATGTTGTTCGGCCCGGTAATGGCCTGGCTGGCGTAGCCGAAGACGACCGTGCCCGGCACCCTCAGCGGCGCGGCGACGAGATCAAACGTCCTGGTGTTGGGGTCATATCCGAGCATCCCCGAGAAGCACACTCCCGCCAACTTCGGCCGAAGCAGCGTGGGGTACTCCGCGGCGTCCATCTCGATATACGGCGCGTCGGCCAGTTGGACGTGGATGCCGGCGTATGTGCTGCCGACTACGGCCCGCGCCCTGGAGGCCGTCAACTGCGCCGAGATCAGGTTGTACGCCTGCGCGTCGGCCCCGGCGTTGAACAGCGCGATGACGCTCGGCAGCGCCATCGACGTCATCAGCGAGACCAGGCCGATGACCACTATCATCTCCAGGAGCGTGAAGCCTCTGGCCCCTCTTGCCCGGGCGGCGGTGGCGCGCCTTCGTGCTGTGACAGTCATTGTTATCATGGGCTTCCCTCGCCCGCCTTCAAAGGGGCGATCAGTTGCTCGTGTCGCTGTAAACGTTGTCTTTCTTGTATTGCTGCCGCTGCTGCTCGGTGAGGTTTCGCTCGTAGCCTAACACTCCGTCCGGCCCGGCCGAAATCACCACGGGGTTGCCGCCAACGCCCTTGTTGCTGAGGAACACCATGGAGTTGCCGTATGCGTCGCTGGTCAGCGAGCCGGCACCTTCGCCGAGCATGGCCTTGGTGGCCTCGTAGACCGCGTTGTCTCTGGGGTATTCTCCCCGAAGCAGCTTGAGCAGTCGGGTCATGTGGTCGTCCGGATCGTAGTCGTAGGGCCTGCTGCTGTTGGGGTTGTAGTCGACGTCGCCGGTGTTCCTGATATAGGGCAGCTTGTTGGTCGCCTTGCGGTAGGCATCGACGGCGGCCATGAGCCGCCTCTGGTTGTTGAGGGTTTCGGTCTTGCGGCCCTGCTCGATGACGTACCAACTCACCCCGACCGTCAGCGCCACCAGCACCGACAGTATGAACATCACCAGCATCAACTCGACCAGCGTGAAGCCTCGTCGCGCCCGGCCGGTCGCCCGGACATCATGCTTATTGTGTCTGACCCTCATGGCTGAGTCTCCTTGACGTGGAACTCGAAGTTCGCAATGTCGTCCACCTTCTCAGTATCAGTGGTGGGCTTCGCCCATTTTCGGTCCGGCCCGGGAGAGAGGATAAGGTAGTCCTCCCGGTAGTAGGGATGGTCCTGGTCTTTGGTGTGCGGGTCCCTGACGTACGTCATGAGATCCGTCGGCCCATCGGAATTGTCGGACGTCCTGTAACTTCCACTGCCTTGGCCGGTTGAGTACCACCGATAATAGAGGATGTCGTTGCCGAACGCGTCCTGGAAGATCGGCGGCTCGCCGGCATATTTCAGATTCTGCGAAACGTACGGGCCGTGAAACTTGCCCGCCCTGACCGTCCTGAACCCCACGCCGGACATGCCGTCGTCGTCCTTGTCGAGGTAGCCGATCATGCACTGCACGAGCCCGGCGGCGCCTCCGGCGTTGCTGAGCTTCTTGGTCCCGCCGGGAGCGAGGTACGAGCCGTCGCTGGGAGGCAAATCGCCCAGATCGTCGCGGTAGCTGTTGACGCCCATCTTCAACTGCTCGATGATGGTCCTGGTCTGGGTGATCTTGAACTGCTTGTTGGCTTCCTGAATGGCCGGGCTGACCAGCGCCACGAGCAGGCCCAGGATGATGATGATGGTCAGCAGCTCGACCAGCGTGAAGCCGGGCCGTCGTCCGCCGCGGCGGGCCCGCGCGGAGCGGTGGGCGGGTTGTCGGTTGGCCGGCCTGTCTGTGCCTGCTGTCACCTGGGAGACTCCTACTTGTTGAAGTTGTCGACCGCGGACGTGGAGAAATACAGGCCGTCCGTGCCCGCCGCCGAGATGACGAACTCGCCGTTCATGCGGACAGGCGCCGACGTTGACGACTGAACGTACGTTTGTATGGTTATCTTCGCGCCGCCCTGGTTCTCGGCGACCGGCGCCGGCCGGCCCGAGGGGAACGTGTACTTCGAGTTGTCGGCGATCACGTACTGGGTCTTGCTGCCCTTTTCGCTCATTCGCGACGGGTAGTACAGGATCGCCATGGTCTCGCTGGCGGAGTCCAGAATGCTGCGTGGCACGTCCGTAATGGGCTCGTCGGTAGTGTCCAGCAGGCCCTCATCCAACGTCCCGTAGGCCGAGACCGGGAACGCGCCGTTGGGATCGGTGAACAAGCATCGAGCCAGCAGGGCGCTGCCGGCGTTCGCGCAGTTGGGATACCTGGAGGAGTTGCCTCCGGTCAGGGCTCCGAGCCCCTCGGCGTCCTGGCCGGGGTAGTAGCGGTTGCCCGTGGCAGACATCTTGTACACCGTAGCGCCGGCGTCCAGAGACTGCACCCGCGCGAGCATCTTCATCCGCTGGTTGTTCTCGAGCACGGCGCGGATGGTCGGCACGACCATGCTCACCAGCAGCCCAATGATCGCCACCACCGTCAGCAACTCGACCAGCGTGAAACCTCTGACTCGGTTCGGTTTTCGTCTTTGTTTTAGCATGGTTGCATGTCCTTTCCGCCGGGGCGGCGCTAGCCTTGGCCCTGCATGGCCTTGAGCATCGCGATCATCGGCAGGAACAGCGAGACGACGATGTACCCGACGATGCCGCCAAGCGTGATGACCATCAGAGGCTCGAGCAGCGAGACCATCGAACTGACCAGCACGCTGACCTCTTCGGCGTAGGTGTCGGCGACCTTCTCGAGCATCTTGTCGAGTTCGCCCGTCTCCTCGCCGACGTCGATCATGTTGACGACCATCGGCTCGACGATGCGGCTCTGGCGAAGCGGATCGGCGAAGCTCTCGCCCTCGCGGATGCCCTCCCGCACCTTGCCCAGCGCCCGGGCGAACACCGCGTTGCCGGCGGTCTCGCGGGTAATGTGCAGGGCTTCGAGGATCGGAACGCCGGCCGACAGAAGCGTGCCGAGGGTCCGGCAGAATCGCTCGACGCCAGTCTTGGAGATCACCTGCCCGATTACCGGGATCATCAGCTTCATCCGGTCCACCGCAAACCGGCCGGTGGGCGACATCCTGATCGCCTTGAAGAGCAGCCAGATCAGCACGGGCGACAGAAAGATCACGGCCCAGCCGTAACTGACGATCCAGTTGCTTAGGTCGATAAGGCTCTGCGTCATGAACGGCAGTTCCTTGCCCATGTTGTGGAAGATTTTCTTAAAGGCCGGGATCACGAAGATCATAATGCCCGTGACCATCAGCATCGCGAAGCTGATGACCATGACCGGGTAGATCATCGCTCCCTGGACTTTCTTCTTGAGTGCCTGGCTCGTTTCGAGGAAGTCGGCGAGTCGGCCCAGGATGACGTCGAGCACGCCGCCGAGTTCGCCTGCGCGGACCATGTTCGAGTACAGCGGGTTGAAGACCTTTTCGTGGCGAGCCATGGCGTCAGAGAGGGTCACGCCGGACTCGACGTCCTCGGCCACCATTCGCACGGCCATGCGCATCGGGCCGGGCTTCTGCTGCTGTTCGAGGATTCGCAGGCTGCGAAGGATGGGCAGGCCCGCGTCGACCAGAGTCGCCAACTGCCTGGTGAACTGCGTCAGCAGCTTGGTCGGCACTGCCCCGACCTTGCGGCGCCGAGTGGGCTTGGCCTGGGCCGCGGCGGCGGAAGGGCCCTTGCCTCGCTTGGCCGCTCGCTCCTTGACCTTGGTGGGGAAGTTGCCCATCGCGCGGACCTTGGCGGCCGCCTCTTCGTTGGTGCCCGCATCGAGCGTTCCCTTGACGGTCTGGCCTACCGAGTTCAGGGCTTCGTATTGAAAGGTTGGCATAACCTACTCCTCTTTGCGGCCCCATGGCGGGGCCGAACCGTCAGATATCTTCCTGGATAGTCTGGGAAATAACCTCTTCGACCGTCGTCGTGCCGTCGAATATCGCCAACAGGCCGCTCTCGCGAAGCGTCCGCATGCCGCGTTTCCTGGCGGCCTCGCGGAGCAAGCCGCTGCTGGCCCGCTTCATGATCAGGTCGCGGATGTCGTCGTCGAGAAGCATGATCTCGAAAATCGCCTGCCGCCCGCTGTAGCCCGTGCCGCGGCAGTACTCGCAGCCAACACCGTGGAAGAACGTCCTGTCCTTGAGCACCTCGGGCTTCAGGCCGACCTCCAGGAGCATCTCCTCGGTGGGCGTGAACTCCTCCTTGCACCGCGTGCAGATGGTCCGGACCAGACGCTGGGCGACGATGCCTTCCAGAGTCGCGGTGATAAGGAACGGTTCGAGCCCGAGGTCCAGAAGGCGGGCTATCGACGACGGGGCATCGTTGGTGTGAAGCGTCGAGAACACAAGGTGCCCGGTCAGCGACGACTGAACCGCGATCTCCGCCGTCTCCAGGTCGCGCATCTC
>JAUWQU010000797.1 GCA_030610965.1 Phycisphaerae bacterium | reverse complement strand
GGCAGCCTGCGCTTTACCCGGCCGATGCACGAGACAGAGGCTTCAGGAGGAAGGCTTCAGACTTCAGGCTTCAGGCTTCAGGCGCAGCAAAAACGGCGGGAGCTTCGCGACTGCCGGCCACTGTTTCTTCTCCTGAAGCCTGTAGCCTGTAGCCTGTAGCCTCTTCTCTTGTTGCCTGAAGCCTGAAGCCTTATACCCCATCAACTGATGGTTGTATAATGTGTTATGATCCGTCAGGAAGAAATGTCGCTCACAATGAGATGTAAGACCGAGATTTATTGACTAAGGTAAACACCTCACATTGCTGCGACCGCACCCTTCTCCCGCAGCCCCGACTGCCCCATCCGCCATCGTGTTCCCCGTTGTCATCCGCACCCGAGAACGTCCTGAAGACGCTCGGCGCAGTGCCAGCACCTTCCCGGTAGCAGCGGCTCGGGAGAGGATGTTGCCATGGATGCGAGAGCAGCCATGGCGAAGATCAATTCAATTCATGTGCGGCTGACATGTAGCGGCGTGAGCATTGGCGAGAGCTATTGGGACGGTGGAAGGCCAGCGGTTTGTCTCAGACCGCGTTCTGTCGACAGGAGCGAATCCACGTTTGGCCGTTTGCCTGGTGGAAGAACCGGCTGGCTGTCCAGGACCCGCACCACATCCGACTCGAAATCCGGCTGATGCCGCAAATCGAAAGACCACCGCAAGTCTATTGCTTACAGAAGCTTCTGACTTAGGGCCAGGGCCAAATGGGTTTGTTTCGCAGTTTTCCGTTTTGCCGAGCCAAGCCTGAGGCCGATTAACATAACATCTTTATATAAAGGTGTTTATGGCAGTCCTTCGCGTTGCGTGAAATCTCGCAGAGCCATTGTCACCGCCGGAATCGATGGCATTGCCCGGTACCTGAGGGGCAATGGTCGTTGGATCAGACGCCCTGGTCCTGGCCGCTGACGGTTACGTCCACGGCCACCGGGAGCGGCCCCGGCCGGCCAAGCCGCGCCGCCTGCAGCCGCTGGAATTCGTGCATCGCCTTGGACAGCATCCGCTCCAGGTGGGCCTCGTATCGAATGATCTTCGCCAGTTCTTTCTCCTCAGGCAGCAGGCTCAGCCGACGGTACTGATCCAGCGTGCTGTTGAGCACGCTCCGTTCCCGCTCGGTGCGGGCCAGATCCTTTTTGGCCGGGGCCGTTAGTTTCTCCAGGAACTGGTCGAAGGACACGCCACCGCACTTGGCGAGCACGCCCAGGGCACTGCGGACCTCCTTGGCCGTCCATGGCCGGTTCTCCATGCGGGATCTTTCCGCGACCTCGTCCAGTTCCTCTAAACACTGACCATAGGCAAAGCTAACGTTGGGGATATCCTGAGCAGTCAGGATGAGTTCGCTGGCCTCCAGAACCACCTCGCCGTCGGGCTGTTTACGCAGGCGCTCCAGGAAGCCGACCCTCTCCGAAGCCGCCTCCACGCGTTTGTCGGCCGCCTCCAAGGGCGATAGGCCTTGTTCCTGCTCGTGGCGGCTTACAATGAATACACTCCCCGGAAGTCTCCGCTCGGCGTTCTCAAGCTCCGCCGCCGCGGCCTCTTGCTCGTACTTGGCCGCCCGGCGCATCCGCCAGAGGAGCAGGGCGATTCGCTCGGCCAGGAGGCACTCCAGGTGCCCCTCGGGCGCCATGTCCTGCAAAGTTTGCTCCAGGTGGTACTGCCACTGGCCCGCATCCTCCAGGCCAGGCAGGATTCTCAGTTCCGAAACCAGCCCGTGCTTCAGGGCGTTGGCCGCCACGCGAGCCTTGCCCTCGGCCGTCCGCGGCCCGGTGGACTTCAGGGCGTTTGCCCGATTCGCTTGCCGTTGTATGTCACTGATCATTGTCGTCGCCCCTTCATAAATATTTCCGTATTAACAACTTGCGCCTAGAACCCTTCCGGCCGCATACAGGCCCGGTCAATACCTAACATTATACGTACAAAATCAATGACAGTCAACCCTTTAGTTGATGAATTCCCCCGCCGAAGAGCTCTGGCTTTCGCCCCCTGTGTTCACCGGTCGCCAATCCGGCTGATGCCGTAAATAGAAAAACCCCCGCAAGTGCAATGCTTGCGGGGGCTTCTGGCTTATAGCGGACGGCCGGACCTGCCTACCGCAGGCGGGTTCGAACCCGCGACATCCAGCCTGGGAAGCAGCGATACGGCTACTCTAACGCTTTGACTGGCCGAAGACTATGGTGCTCGTTTTCCGGTGCTCGCTTTCCGTGGGGGGCCAACTCGGTGTCCTGAGGTCAAATTGTAATTCCGGCGGATTTCGCAAGCCCAGATATCCGTTGGGCAAGCACCCGCAGGAGAAACAACGGGCTGTCCAGGTTCCGCCGCCACATGCGCTTGGGGTCCTGAGCGAGCCGGTATGCCCACTCAATGCCAAGCTTGCGAATCCACGCCGGCGCCCACTTGACGTTGCCCGAATGGAAATCGAACGCCGCACCCACACCGATCATGGCCGTCGCGGCGATGCGGCCAACGTGGGCGGCCATCCATTTCTCCTGCTTGGGAGCGCCCAGGCCAACCCATACCACGTCAGGCCGCGAGGCGT
>JAUWQU010000737.1 GCA_030610965.1 Phycisphaerae bacterium | reverse complement strand
GCGACCCGAACGCCCCACCCGCGCCCCAGGCCGACGCCGCCCTCGCAAACCCGCTCCGCCTAGCCGACGCGGACCTGAAACTTCGCGACCTTGGCCGCGGCGTTCGCGAGCTTCGCACGGGGCGAGTGTTCCTCGATAGCGACGTCACCGCCGCAGCAATGGCCGTCGACGGCGCCATGGGCGTGCTTGCGTACTTTGTCGACGAGGTCCGACTCGCCGGCCGGGCCGCCCCCTACTGCATCCTGGCCGGAATGGACGCCAACCGCCCCGGCGCGCCGCCCAGCGCCGTGCCGGAAGGCATGGGCGACGACGAGATACTCCTCAACGCCTGGCTGGCCGAAGACCTCGCCGCCAAGGCCGGCGACACCGTAACGCTCGCCTACCGAACGCTGGGGCCCATGCGAACGTTCGAATCGAAGACCGCGAGCTTCCGCGTCCGCGGCGTGATCCCCATCGCCGGGCCCGCCGCCGACCCCAACCTCATGCCCGATTTCCCCGGCCTGGCCGACGTGGACAACTGCACCGAGTGGCGGCCGGGCGTGTCCATCGATACAAATAGGATCCGCCCCAAGGACGAGGACTACTGGGACGCCCATCGCGGCACGCCCAAGGCCTTCGTCACTCTCCGCGCCGCACAAAGAATGTGGGCCAACCGCTTCGGAAACCTCACGGCCGTGAGGTACGCGGCAGCGGGCGCCGGTAACGCCGACGACGATCCGCTCGCCCGCGAGATCATCCGTCGCATCGACCCCAGGCAAATCGGCATGTACTTCATGCCGGTCCGCCGGCAGGCACTCGCGGCGGCCGAGCCGACCAGCGACTTCGGCGGGCTGTTCCTGGGCCTGAGCTTCTTCCTCATCATCGCGGCCGTGCTGCTTACGGCCCTGCTGTTCGTCTTCGGCATCGAGCAGCGAAGTCGGCAGGTCGGACTGCTGCTGGCGCTGGGCTTTGGCCCGTGGCGCGTGCGGGGATGGCTGCTGGCCGAGGGGGGCGTGCTTGCGATGGCGGGCGCCGTCGTCGGCGCCGTCGCCGGGCTCGGATACACCCGCGTCGTGCTCGGCGGCCTGGCTACGGTCTGGCAAGGCGCGGCCGCATCGTCGAGAATCCTCTACCACGCCGCGCCCGCCACCGTCGTCGCGGGCGCAGTCATCGGCTTGGCGGTCGCGGCGGCGGCGATGCTCATCACGCTGAGCCTTCAGGGCCGGGCCACGGCCCGGGAGCTTCTGTCGGCCGGGGCGCAGGGCCGAACGTCCGGCCCGGCCGGGCGAACCAAGCGACGTGCGGGCCTGCTGGTTGGCGGGCTCTGCATGAGCGGCGCGGTCGCGCTTGCTGCGTCCGTCGGGGCCGACAAAGGCATGGCGTCGGCTGGTGCGTTCTTCGGCGCGGGCGGGCTTGTGCTGCTGGGCGGCCTGGCCTGGTGCTACACGCTGCTGGCGAGGCTGGGCGAGTCCGGCCGCGCCGGACCGGTGTCCATGGCCGCGCTGGGCATCCGTTCGGCGGGGCTGCGGCGATGGCGAAGCCTTACCACCGCCGGGCTGCTGGCGTGCGGGATTTTCCTCGTCGCGTCGGTCGAGGTGTTCCGCCTGGACCCGCAAGCCGAGGTGCTCGAGCGGTCCAGCGGCACGGGCGGCTTCGCCCTGTACGGCGAGTCCGCCGCACCGATCCTGCACGACCTCAACGACCCCAACCGCCGCCGACAGTTGGCGATCGACCCCAACGTGTTGGACGGCGTGAGCTTCCTCCAGCTCCGCGTTCGCGAAGGCGACGACGCGAGCTGCCTCAACCTCAACCGCGCTCAAAGCCCGCGCGTGCTGGGCGTCTCGCCGGCCCGGCTGGACGGGCGGTTCTCGTTCGTGGGCACGCTGCCCGGCGTCAACGCCGTGCCGGCCAAGAGCAATCCGTGGCGGCTCCTGGACGCCAACCTCCCTGACGGAGTCGTGCCGGCCATCGGCGACGATGCTACGCTCCAGTGGGCCCTGCACAAGGGCCTCGGCGAGGACGTATCCGTAACCGACGAGCGCGGCAGGCCCGTCAAGCTGCGGCTTGTCGCCAAGATCGGCGGCTCGATTCTTCAGGGCAGCCTGCTGATTTCGGAGGCCAACTTCCGCCGCCTGTTCCCGTCGACCAGCGGCTATCGAGCCATGCTCGTCGACGCCCCGCCGGACCAAGCCGAGCAGGTCCGCCGGGAGCTGATGTCCGCTCTGGAAAACGATGGCCTGGAGCTGACCGGCGCGCCGCAAAGGCTGGCAATGTTCGCCGAGGTTCAGAACACGTACCTGTCGATCTTCGCCGCGCTCGGCGGGCTGGGCCTGGTGTTGGGCAGCGTGGCCATCGGCGTGGTCGTGCTCCGCAACGTCCTCGAACGCCGCGGCGAACTGGCCCTGCTGCAGGCCGTCGGGTTCACCAAGGGCAAGCTGGTGTGGATGGTCCTCTGCGAGCACTGGACGCTGCTGGCCCTGGGCCTGGCATGCGGCATTATCGCAGCCATAATTGCCGTGACACCCGCCTTGCGCTCGCCCACGACAAAGGTCCCGCTGACATCCTGGCTGACCACCATCGCCGCCGTCGCCGCCAGCGGAATCCTCTGGACCTACCTCGCCGCCACCGCCGCCCTGCGCGGCAACCTGCTGGATGCGCTGCGGAACGAGGGAGCGAAAGATTCCCCCGCTCGACACGCCTCTGATGTATACTGGCCACAAGATGATGTGCTCGATATGGGGAAATCTTTCGCAATCCTGACGTGTTCTCTCGCTGCGTGCGTCCTGTTTGCAGGATGTTCGCGATCAACAACCTCCCAGCCCGCGCGGGCAACAAGCCCCCCGCCGCCCAGCAC
>JAUWQU010000647.1 GCA_030610965.1 Phycisphaerae bacterium | reverse complement strand
CCGCCTTCTCGCCATCTACCTGCGGCGTCAGAAGTGGATCGACTTTGACCAGCTCATGGCCGATGCCAAGAAGATGATGCCCGCCAACCCCGTCCTCTATGCGAAGGAAGCGGACGCGTGGCAGGTCCGGGACAACATTCCCAAGAAGCTGGAGGCTCTTGCAGAGGCCCTCCGCCTGAGGCCGGGTTCGGCGCAGTACCTGCAACGTTACCTCTCGAACCTGCTGGAGGCCGAGCAGTATGGCAAGGTCATCGAGGTGTCCGACCCGTACATGAAGATGTCGAAATTCCCCGGTTGGGTCGCTGCGATGCGGGCCGGGGCCTTGGTGCGGCAGCAGAAGACGGCCGAGGCCGACCAACTGTTCCGGGCCTCGCTGGAGACGATTCCGCCGCACTACACCCTTCTGCTGGCACAGCAACTGAGCCTTGCGTACGAGGTGGACGGCTCCATAGCCAAGCTGCGCCAGTGGATCAAAGGCGGGCTGGACTCCTGGCGGGCGCACCTTCTGCTGGGCATGCTTTACGCCGAGAACAAGCAATCGGACGAGGCCATCAAGGAGCTCATCCAGGCTCGCGGCCTCGCCCAGGAGCCGCGGGCAAAGTATCTGGCCAATCGCCACCTCGGTTCAGTGTATTATGAGATGGCCAAGTTCCGGGACTGCGAGAAGAGCTACCTCGCAGCCCTTGCCAATCAAAGGAATGATGTCCAGGTGGCGAACAATCTGGCCTACCTGTACACCAACGACCTGAAAGAGCCCCAGAAGGCCAAGCCGCACGCCGCCATGGCGGCGCAATTGGCTCCCAACGACGCCAGTGTCCTGGATACTTACGGCTGGACTCTGGCAAAGCTCAATAGTCTGGCCGAGGCCGAGAAGGTCCTGCTTCAGGCAGTCCAAGTGGAGAGGCCCCTTGCGGTTAGCCGATACCACCTTGGGTGGGTCTATGAGCAGTTGGGACGTATTGCGGATGCGAGTAAGCAGTACAGGGAAGGCTTTGAGATGGTACGCGGCAACCCCGACGACCCGCTATATGGACAGCTGAAAAAGGCTTCGGAGCGGATCATTCAGAAAACGCAGCGAGAAAGTGGCAAATGAGCGTAATACAAACCAGAGAAATTGCCCCGCAGATCGTACGGCTAGGCTCCGGCAGGGCCCCGGGCCGCGGCGCAGCCGACGGGCGTCAGGCGGAATCGGGCCTCAGCGGGCGGGACATGCTCCGCGTGCTGCGCAAGCGCAAGTGGCTTATCATTCTTACGGAGTTCATCTTCGTTTCCATTGCCGTGGGCGCCACGTTGCTGTGGCTCTCTTACGCCCCGTGGTACACCGCGGAAGCCCTGCTGGAGGTCAGTCCCCCGGCCAGTACGGCCATGCAGCCCGACCAACGCTACGTCCCGACGACCATGCTGGAGGTCTTGGCCACCAAGTACGCCAGTCTGGTCCGGAGCGAATCGGTGTTCCAGGTCGCCCTGGCCACCGATAGGATGCACGCCACCACCTGGCTCCAGAAGAGCCCGGATGACGCGATGCTCAGGCTCCAGGAAATGCTCAACGTAGCGCCTGTCAGCGCCAGTGCGCTGATTCGAATCTCCGCCACCGGCACCAACAAGAAAGAGTTGCCCGAGATCGTCAACGCTGTGGCGGAATCAGCGAGGGACCTAAGCATAGAGATCGCCAACCGCGGCAAGCAACTGCAGATCAGCCTGATCCGAAGCGAGCGGAAGCGCCTTGCCGACCAGCGAGACCGCCTCCGGACCGAAAAGGCCAAGATCGTGCAGGACGCCGACGTGCCGGACATACTCAGCCAGAGGAGCGTGCTGGAGATGGAACTGCACGAACTGTCGCAGCAGATATCGTTTCTGGAACTGGAACTGGCGCAGGCTGAAGGGCAGCTCGAGCTGATCCAGCGCCAGATACAGACCGGCGAGATCGGCAACCTCCCGGCCGTGCTTCAGGCGTTGGACCTGGACCCGTCTCTGCGGTCGCTTCAGATGTCCCTGCTGAACATGAAGGCCTCACTGCCGACTGTGGAATACAAGTACGGCAAGAATCACCGCACGTACATCAGCTTCATCACCCGCATGCAAAGTTCGGCCAAAGAGGTCCAGGAGCGCACAAACCTGCTCATTGAGGCCCAGGTCAAGTCTATCCTTGCCAACACCGAGGCCAACAAGTCCATCATCCTGGACCGCCTTACCAAGATGCGAGAGAAGTACCGCTTCGTCGACGCAAGCGTTCGCAAAATGCGCGCGACCTACAGTGGCTATTCTCAACTGGAGGACCAGGACCGCATCCTCACCGACCAGATCGACCGCATCGACAGCCGGCTGGTGGACCTGCGGATTCTTCTTCAGGGCAACCCCCCGCTGGATATCATGAATCGGGCATACACTCCGCTTGAGCCGTCAATGCCCAAGTGGGGGATCATGATCCCGCTCGGCGTGCTGCTGGGGCTCATCGTGGGCCTTGGCCTGTCGTTCATGCTGGAGTTCGTCGACACCTCCATCAAGGGCCCGTCCGACGTGGCCCGGCGCATCGACCTGCCTATGCTGGGCATGGTTCCCCACCACGACGACGTCGAGGAGGAAATCGAGGACCTGCGGATGGCCTTCGCCACGCACCCCAACAGCCTGGTCAGCGAGGCATTCAGACAGATCCGAACGTGCCTGCAGTTCAGCGGACCGGCCAGTCAGCGCCGCAGCCTGCTGATCACCAGCCCGCAGCCCGAGGACGGGCGAACCACGATCGCGCTGAACCTGGCCGCGTCAATCGCCAGGTCGGGCAAGAAGGTGCTGGTGGTCGACGCCAACTTCCGCCAGCCATCCGTCCGCGAGCTATTCTCGGACTGCCCCGAAGGCGGGCTCAGTTCGGCGCTGGTCGGACAGGCCGTCTGGCGCGACCTGGTGTTCGAGGCCGAGCCCAACTTCAACGTGATGGCGTCAGGCCCCATGCCGCCAAACCCGGGCGAACTGCTGGGCTCCGAGCAGATGCGAACCCTCCTGGGCGAGATGGTGGCCGAGTACGACCAGATTATCTTCGACGGCGCGCCCTGCCTGGTCGTCACCGACTCGTTGGCACTGGGAGGCCTCGTCGACGGGATCGTACTGGTCGTTCGAGCCGGGGCGAATACGTACGGCATCGTCCAGCGAACCCAGGAAATACTCGCGAGAGGCGGAACGCATATCATCGGCATAGTCCTCAACGGTGTG
>JAUWQU010000445.1 GCA_030610965.1 Phycisphaerae bacterium | reverse complement strand
GAGCGAGCCGGGATTTTTTAGCATTTGAGCATCAAGGAAGAAACCGCAGGCAAAGCCTTAGCTTTGTTGAGGACTTTTAATGCTGACGCAGACGCGCAGGAATCCAGGCCGCTCGCAGCAGAGATAGCTTTCTAAACGGGCTGTTAGCGTTCGATAACCGATGAATCGATCTGTGCCCGTCGGCGATGTCTGCCCGGGCCAGGCGATAACAAATGACCGCGAGCAAACGGGCGGATATCCCCATCCGCCCGTTTGCATGCGCAGGCGCGGCAAGGCTGTTTGCGCTCGAAGGGCCTCCGGCGTTTGTGTGCCCGTCAGGGCATATTCGAAGGCGCCTGTGCCTTGGGATAACCCCTCACGGCCTCACCACGAACGCACCGCGCGCGGATTGCGCCGAATCCACTGAAAGCCGGGACAACCAACGACGGTGGGATTCAGATCCGATTGCTCTCCCGGCCCCGCTGTTTCACCTTGCTTCCAGGTCGATTTGCTGGTATCTGACAGGGGCGAATCTTGGCTGGGCGCTGCCTCGGGCCCGTGGTGTGTTTGTGCCGGAAGTCCACCTCGAACATGAGTATACGAGGATTCGTCATGGAAGGTTATCGAAAGAGATTCCAGGAACTGGTTCGGCAGATGTTCCAGTTCGACTATGCGAACCTGATGTTTTCGGAGGTGCGGGCATGAGCGTCAGGATAGACGTTTCCAGGGCGAAGATTGGCGAGTTCTGCCGCCGCAACCGTATTCGCCGGCTGGCGTTTTTCGGGTCCGTTTTGCGGGATGATTTCTCGCCCGAAAGCGACGTGGACGTGCTGGTGGAGTTCGAGCCGGCGTTTGGGGTGGGGATGATCGCGCTGGCGGGAATGGAGATTGAATTGAGCCGAATCCTGGGGCGCACCGCGGAGATCCACACGCGGGCGGGGCTGAATCCGCATTTCCGGGACCGGGTGCTGGCGGAAGCGGAGGTGTTGTATGACGCGGCATGACGACGGGGTGAGCCTCAAAGGACATGCTCAGCCACTCTCGCGAGGCGGCGGAATTGCTGGGCGATCTGAGCCGCGAAGACTTGGGCCGCAATCGCGTGATGCAACTGGCGCTGACGCGGCTGGTGGAGATCGTTGGCGAGGCGGGCAATCGTGTTTCGCCGGCTGCGCAAGAGAGCAGCCCCCAGGTTCCCTGGCCTCAGATTATCGGCATGCGGAATCGTCTCGTTCACGGCTATGACGTCATTGACCTCGATCTGCTTTGGCGCACGGTCAAGGAGGATCTGCCTGGTCTGATTGCGTCGTTGCAAGAGATCGTGGAGGGGGCATAACGGACGGCCAGGGCGCCGGATGCCCCCAGACCCGCCCTGCAAACAGCCAGGGGCTTGCAAGCCCGCGCCGCCCGGGGATAATCGGCCGTATGAGCAATCCTTACGACAGAGGGGACATGACGCCGGCGCGCTTCATCGCCAAGTGGTCCCCCGTCACGCTGGCCGAACGCGCCGCCAGCCAGGAGCACTTCCTCGACCTCTGCCGCCTTCTCGGCCAGCCGCCGCCGGCCGAGATAGACGCGACCGGCGCCGAGTACACCTTCGAAAAAGGCGTCGCCGTCACCGATTCCGCCAGCCGGGGCTCGCGCGGCGCCGGCGGCTTCGCCGACGCCTGGTGGCGGGGCAAGTTCGCCTGGGAATACAAACGCAAGGGCAAGTACCGCGACCTCGCCGACGCCTACCGCCAGCTTTGCCAGTACCGCGAGGGCCTCGAAAACCCGCCGCTGCTCATTGTCTCGGATATCGCCCGCATCGAGATACACACCAACTTCACCGGCTTCAAGCCGATCGTCCACACCATCCCCCTGGCCCACATCGGCCAGCCGGACAACCTCGCGCTGCTGCGCCGGGTCTTCACCGACCCGCTGAGCTTCCGCCCGAACATAACCACCGAGCAGGTCACACAGACCGTCGCCGAAAGAATCGCCTCCATCGCAACAAGCCTACAGCAAGTCGGCCACGAGCCCCATGCGGCCGCACACTTCCTGATGAAGTGCATGTTCTGCCTCTTTGCTGAGGACGTGGACCTCCTGCCCGACAAGCTCTTCAGCCGCCTGCTGAAACAATGGCACGATCAGCCGAACGAACTGACCGCCCGGCTCACCGAACTGTTCGACAAGATGCGAACCGGCGGGGCGTTCGGCACCGAGCGGATCGCATGGTTCAACGGCGGGCTGTTCGACACTTCGCCAGCCCTGGCGCTGGACCACGACCAGATCGGCCTGCTGAGGATCGCGGCTGCCCAGGACTGGGGCAGCGTCGAGCCCGCCATCTTCGGCACGCTTTTCGAGCGGTCGCTTGACCCGACCAAACGCGCCCAGATCGGCGCCCACTACACCAGCCGCGACGACATAATGCTGATCGTCGAGCCGGTCGTCATGGCCCCGCTGCGGAAGGAGTGGCAAGACGTTCGGGGGCAATGCCAGGAATGGGGTGCCCAGAGAGCCCTGGCCGCCCTCCGCCGCGAGAAGAAGACCCACAAGAAGGGCGAGCGGACTCCCCGTTGGTACACCGGGCGGATCGAGAAGGCCTTGGGGGGATTCCTCAAGAGACTCGAATCCATCGGAATCCTTGATCCGGCCTGTGGGTCGGGGAACTTTCTTTACGTGGCCATTCAGCAACTGCTCAACCTGGAGAAAGAGGTAGTGATTTTTGCGGCACAATGTGGGCTAGGGTTGTTTCCGACGGTCCGCCCGACGCAGCTCCACGGAATCGAAATAAACCCCTACGCGGCCGAGCTTGCGCAGGTGGTGATCTGGATCGGATACCTCCAGTGGATGCGAGACAACGGCTTCAACGCCCCGCGAGACCCCATCCTCCAACCGCTCCAATCCATCGAGTGCCGCGACGCCATACTCGACCTGTCCGACCCAGAGAACCCCGCACCCGCCCAATGGCCCCAGGCCGACTTCATCATCGGCAACCCGCCGTTCCTGGGGTCCAAGCTCTTCCGCAAGAGCGGCTTGGCGGATGACTATGTCCAGGCAATGTACAAAGCCTACGACCTGCCCAACACTTCCGACCTGTGCTGCTACTGGTTCGAGAGGGCGCGCATGGCCATCGAAAACCCCGCAAGTTGGGGCGGAAGGGGTGATGGATGGGGCGTGGATGGTAAGGGCCGCGATGGCGGAGTCAGCCTTCCAGGTGGCCCGGATTACCTCCGCATGGGCCTGCTTGCCACCCAGGGCATCCGCGGCGGGGCCAACAGGACTGTGCTCGAAAGGATCAAGAAGACCGGCGACATCTTCCTGGCGTGGTCGGACAAGAACTGGGTCCTCGACGGCGCGGCCGTGCATGTGTCAATCATCGGCTTCGACAACGGCAGCGAAGACGTGCGAAATGCCGATGGGCAAATCGTCCCGGAGATCAACGCTGACCTGACAAGCGGGAATGACATTCGTTCTGCGAGTCCAATTGTCGGCAACGGGAACTTGGTGTTCATGGCGGACACTAAAGGAGGGCCGTTTGAACTCACATGGGAGGAGTCCCGAAAGCTGCTGGGACACCCCAATCCCCACGGGTACCCAAACTCCAATGTTCTCAGACCGTGGGTCAACGGAAGGGATGTGGTACAACGCCGCCGATGGCTTTGGATCGTTGATTTCGGCACCGATATGGACGAGCATGAGG
Source organism: Phycisphaerae bacterium (assembly GCA_030610965.1). Lineage (GTDB taxonomy): Bacteria > Planctomycetota > Phycisphaerae > SM23-33 > SM23-33 > JAUWQU01. The sequence continues at coordinate 835 of JAUWQU010000445.1, read as the reverse complement.
CCGCTTTGTATGAAGGGCCATTCGAGTATCTGCGCGAGTATGTCTATCCGAAACGTCGAGAAAACCGGCGTGAATCCTACGCTAGGTTCTGGTGGCGACATGCCGAGCCGCGACCCGCAATGCGTGCTGCTCAACAGAATCTATCTCGCTCGCTGGTTACGGTGGCCACTGCAAAGCACCGTGTCTTTGCCTGGCTGGATGCAGCGATATTGCCAGACCACAAGCTCCTGGTTTTCGCCAGGGAAGATGACTACTTCTTTGGAATCCTTCATAGCGCGATCCACGAACTCTGGACCCGTCGGACAGGTGGGCAGGTGCGAGAAGTGGCATCTGGATTCACCTATACGCCGACGACTTGTTTCGAGACGTTTCCGCTTCCCTGGGCGCCGGGCGGTGAGCCGGCGGATGGTCCGCTTTGCGGGCGGATCGCGGCGGCGGCGAAGGAGTTGGATGCGATGCGGGTGCGGTGGTTGAACCCGCCGGAGTGGATCGAGCCTATCGCGGCGGCGGTGGATGCGGCGGACGACTTTGCCGACGTCCCGGCCGAGGCCCGGGGGCTGATTCGCCAGTCGGCGATAATGGCCGCGGCCGCCAAGGATGCGAACCTCAAGAAGCGGACGCTCACGAACCTTTACAACCAGCGTCCGACGTGGCTGAAGCTGGCCCACGCGGAGTTGGACCGGTCGGTCCTGGCTGCCTACGCGGCCGAGGACGGCGAAGGCGGCTGGCGGGAGGATTGGGCGGACGTATGGGCAGACACGGGAGCAGGCCAGCCGCTGTAGGCCGAGCATCCCCAGGCTGCCCGTCGCGCGGAGATAGACCAGCAGGTGCTGGC
>JAUWQU010000629.1 GCA_030610965.1 Phycisphaerae bacterium | reverse complement strand
AACACCCCCGCACTGGGGTTGTTTCGCCACCGGGTAGGCTGGCTTTGGCAACGCGCCCTGTCGCGGCGCAGCCAACGCGGCCGCTTCACATGGAAGCGCATGACCCGCCTGGTCGCTCGCTATCTTCCCCGTATTCGCGTCCCCCATCCCTATCCTTTGCAGAGGCTTGGCGTTATTACCTGAAGCAGGAGCCGGATGCGGTAATTCCGCTCGTCCGGATCTGTGCGGGGGGCGGGCCAAAAGGCCCGTCCCTACCGCGACTGCTCTTTCGCGGCCTCGGCCGGGCCGCGCAGCAGTTCCATCGCCGTCGCCACCGCATCGCCGGCGGCAATGGCCGATGGCTTGGCGTCGGTGCGGCGCTTTATCTCGACGTTGCCTTCCTTCATCCCGCGCTCGCCGACGACGATCCGCACCGGTATGCCGATCAGGTCGGCGTCCTTGAACTTCACGCCAGGCCGGGCGTCGCGGTCGTCCAACAGCACGTCCACGCCGGCGGCGGCAAGCTCGTCGTGGATCCGCTTCGCCTCTGCCACCACTTCTGGCTTGTCGTTGTTCAGCCCCAGCACGATTACCTCGAACGGCGCGATCGCTGCCGGCAGGACGATGCCGTTCTTATCGTGGTAAAGCTCGATAGCCGAGGCGAGGATCCGGTTCACGCCGATTCCGTAGCAGCCCATCAGACAGGGCTTATCGACGCCAGCCTCGTCAGTGAACGTCGCGCCGAGGCAGGTGCTGTACTTCGTGCCGAGCTTGAACACGTGCCCGACCTCGATGCCCCGGCTGAACGTCAGCGCCTCGCCCTGATGCGTGTCGCCCTCGACGGCATTTCGGATGTCGCCGACAAAGACGTTCTCGCCCGCCAGCGGGAAGTCCCGGCCGGGCACGACGTTTCGCATGTGGTAGTTGCTCTTGTTCGCGCCGGTAGTGCCGATCGCCAGCGCCGCCACGGCGTGGTCGATGACGAGCTTTGTCACCTTGCCCGCCAGGCCCACGGGCCCGGCGAAGCCGATGCCGGCGCCGGTCATCTCGACGATGACTCGCTCGCCAGCAAGTTGCGTGCCGGGCTCGGCAAAGTGCCGAAGCTTGGCCTCGTTGACGTCGTGGTCCCCGCGAACCAGGGCCACGTAAACATGCTCCTCCGCCTCGCCGGCCGCGTACACAAGCGTCTTGATCATCTCCTGTGGCTTGGTCTTCAGGAACTCGCAGACCGCCTCGATGGTGCCGACGTCGGGCGTGTGGACTTCTTCCATGGCCGGGGCGTCGGGGATTTCCGCGGCCTTGGGCAGCGCGTCCACCTCGGCCTTTTGGATGTTCGCGGCATAGCTGCCGTCGGCGGTGTGGACTATCACGTCCTCGCCGACCGGCGTCGGGACCATGAACTCCTGGCTGCCCGTCCCGCCGATCTCGCCGGACTCGGCCTGGACAACCACGTACTTCACCCCGCACCGCTCGAAAATGCGGCAGTACGCGTCGTACATCGCCTGGTAGCTCTTATCCAGACCGGGTGAGTCCGCGTCGAAGCTGTACGCGTCTTTCATGATGAATTCCCGGCTGCGGAGCACACCGAAGCGCGGGCGGAACTCATCGCGGAACTTCTCGTTGATCTGGTAAAGGTTTATCGGCAGTTGCTTGTAGCTCGACACCTCGGCCGCGACGATGCTGGTGATGACCTCCTCGGCCGTGGGGGCCAGGGCGTTGCGGCGGTCGTGGCGGTCGGTGAACACGCAGAGGTTCGGCCCGTAATCGACGTCGCGCCCAGTCTGTTGCCACAGTTCGTGTGGCTGGAGGATCGGGGCGGATACTTCCTGCGCCCCGGCGGCGTCCATTTCCTGGCGGACGATCTCCATGATCTTGCGGAGGCTCCGCCAGCCCAGCAGCAAGTATAGGTAGGTGCCGCTGGCGACCTTGCGGATGTAGCCGGCGCGGATCATAAGCTGGTGGGAGGGTATCTCCGCCTCGGCAGGGACTTCCTTGGCCGTCGGAATCAGCAACTGACTGTAACGCATGTTCTCTGGTCTTTCGTCTCTATTCCTGGGTCTTTCGTACCGCCAAACGGCAGGCTCGATGCTTATAGCGTCAAAATGCCCGCTTTGCAAGCTCGCCGGAAGGTGGTAGACTCTCCCAACATGGAAACCGAACGCACCTTCGTAAAGGACCTCAAGCCGAATACGTCGCTGGATCAGGTCTTCCTGGTGACCGACAAGGAACTCCGCACCACACGCAAGGGCGATCTCTACATCTTCTGCACGCTGGCCGACAAGACCGGCAGGCTGCCCGCGCGAATGTGGCAGGCGAACGAGGCGTTCTACCAGTCGATCCCGGTGGACGGGTTCCTCCACGTCAAGGGCCGGGCCGAGGACTACAAGGGCTCGATGCAGGTCATTATCGACGCCTGCCGGCCCTGGCCTCGGGACAAGGTAAACGTGGAGGACTTCCTGGCCGTCACGCAGCATGACGTCGAGGCGATGTGGGCGGAACTGCTCGAGCTGCTCCGGCCCATCAAGAACAAGCCGCTGAGACTGCTGATAAAGAAATTCGTCGAGGACCGCAAGTTCGTCGAGGCATTCAAGCACAGTCCCGCGGCCATGGCAATGCACCACCCGTTCGTCGGCGGGCTGCTCGAACACACTCTCGGCGTTACCCGCGCCGCGGCCGCCCTGCTGCCGCTGTACCCCAAGCTCAATGCCGACCTGGTGCTGGCCGGGGCGTTCTTCCACGACATGGGCAAGACGGCCGAACTCCAGGGCGGCACGAGCGTCAGCTACACCGATCGAGGCCAGCTCATCGGGCACATCACCATGGCGGCGATCTGGCTTCAGGAGAAGGCTGACGCCCTGTCGGCCGAGATCGGCGAACCGTTCCCGCGGCAGACCCTGGACCTCTTGCAGCACATCGTGCTGAGCCATCACGGAGTGTACGAGTACGGCTCGCCCAAGCTTCCGATGATCCCCGAGGCGTACGTCCTCCATTACGTCGACAACCTCGACGCCAAGATGTTCATGACCATCCGCGACATCGAGGCCGACGCCGACCCGACCGGAAGCTTCACGGCATACAACCGCCAACTCGAAACCCGCCTCTACAAATGGTCCGGCGAGTTCAAAGAAGAGCACCCCCCCCACAGCGCTCGCGCCCCGCGAGCACGAAAGGCCGACGCCAAGGAAGACACACCGCCGCTGTTCGGGTGATCTATTCGATGAGCATCGCGTCGCCGTAGGAGAAGAACCTCAGCCGCTCGGCCGCGGCGCGGGCGTAGGCGGCGCGGATCATGTCCACCCCGTCGGTTCGACCGGGACAGCAGAACGCGGAAACCAACATAAGCAG
>JAUWQU010000359.1 GCA_030610965.1 Phycisphaerae bacterium | reverse complement strand
CCGACCCGTACCTTCCCGTCGGCAGGCGCGACCCCTTTTCCACCGAGGTGACCCGGATGTGGTCCTCATGGACGGTTCCATGTATGCCGGCAGGGACGAGATGGATAACGCCTTCCGGTTCTTCGGCCGCCCCGACGCTTCCAGCCAGAGTACAGATGAACGGCGTGACAAGCACTCTCTGAACACTTTTCCTAGTCATTGTGACATCTCCGTTTCATCGATTCTAAAGGACAGAGCCGGCAGTCTCTCCCTGCTGTAAAGGTTATGGAGTAGACTGCAATACCAAGCAAAGCGTATGTGATCGATATCCTTCAGCCTCTGCCGTTGATGCTCTCGATAAGCTAGCCGGTCTTGAGCTTGCCAACAGCCACGACGGCCGAGCGGCTCTCGATGTTGTGGATCTTCATCGTACAGGCCGGCTGCACAAAGGCACATCGTCGCCAAGACGAGGCCGACTCTCTGATTCCGTTTCAACCTGTGACTGCCCTAGCCAGAACACGTTCGCCCGGGTTCTCCATGGCCAGCACAACCACCTCTTTAACAATGACCCCACCCGCGGATACCGATGGAACAACCAGGAATATGCGACAATCGTACACATCTGTGCGACGCCGTTGTGACCGCCCCTCGGTGGCGCGTACAGGCATGGGACAAGTACGAACAGCAGAGGGCCAAGTGCGAGCCGTGCTGATGTGGCCCACCGCCGGAGGCAACGCAGAATGTCCCTCCGCCACGGCTTCCCCGGGAATCACGCCGCTCGGCGGTAGTAGTGGTGAGCGGCTCGCCGACCCAGCGTTGGCGCCCGATCGACCCAGGCTTGACGTGGGCGCCCTCAGCGGCCGAGCCCTCCCCCTTGCCCAGTGGCTCGTTTCCCGGGGGCTGGTGCGAAAGGTAGCCGGGAAGGAACCATGGGGCAGGTAGCGTCAACCGGTCGCGGACCCGAATCCCTTTCCAACTACCATGTTCACAACCTCCGGCGTCAGCCATGGCCTTTCGGGTGTCGGTTGGCGACCTCGGTTCGCTGGAGAGCCTCGATTTCCTTCATCATCACCGGCCAGGCGTCATCAGCGTAGAACCGATGTCCTCCGGCGCCGACGACGAGATGGCAGCGTTCCTCAGCGCCGCACGCGTCGTAGATGCGTTGCAGCTCTCGAAACGCTCGCCGTGTCGCACTGATGGGAAAGAGTTCGTCGCTCTTCCCTGAGACAATCACCACGGGCTTGGGGGCGAAAAGCCCCATAATATCCGACATCTCCGCATACTTGAGCAGGCCGGGAATGTAGTTGTCCGGACAGTGACGGGTGGACATGACTGAGTCTTGGAAACTGCAAAAATAGCACCCCGGCATGGCGAAAGCGATTCGTGGGAGCAGCGCTGCCGCGAACAGGCTGACGGTCCCACCGCCGGAATTGCCCATCACGCCGATTGATTTCATGCTCGCATCGCCCCGCGAAGCCAGGTAGTCAATCCCTCTGTCAACGTCATAGACCCGTTCGCCAATCAATGTTCGCCCCAACATCAATGCATGCATGGCGGTGTCATGACAGATTTGGGGAAACCTGACTTTCTGCTTCTGCTCGCGGCGCTCACCGAAGGCCCGTTGTTCGACACAAAGGGCCGCAATCCCGTGGCGCATACATTGAATAGCAAAGTCACGATCGCCCTCTACTTCAATCGGTTGCATCTCATCGTCCCGCTGCACGGCAATCGAGTTGTGCATGCCTGAATTATGCCCCTGCACGCAAATCATGAAGGCATACGGCGGGGCGACATCTCTGGGCAGGCAGACATAGGCGGGAACGGCGGCATACGGCTCGGAAGTGAACACGATCTTTTCGATCGAACCCAAGGCGTGCTCACGTTTCCAAAGGCTTCGCGGACGCAGACCGCATCGCTCCTTCGGCATATCGCCAACCAGCCGGCTCAACTTCCGGCGCAGCCGGCTTTGCCACTGCCGCACATCGCCGCCATCGTACTGCAATGCGGGCGTGCCCTGCGACATGAGGTAGCGATGATTCTCCGTCGGGGATAGGTGCATCTTCATCTCCTCCTTCACCATCTCTGCCAATCCATCAACGCTCTTCATTGCTGCTGCGAGCAGGGAGGATACGTTTCTGGTCCGGACTTCTGTGAGCATGTGATTCTCCGTCTCTTGCGTGATGCGGGCCGGACGCCCGCACAGCAGAGGCCCAAGATGTCGTTCCGGACCCAATCACCGCCCAGAGCCTACGCGGCTCGGCACTCGTAGTGCTCGAGCAGACCGCCGAGCCAGCGGCGGCAAACTGCCTCTTCCGACCATTACTTGGCCTGTCTCTTCATCACGTACAACGGCGACTGCCAACCCTTGGGATTCCGGGTGCTGAAGCCGCCGGCTTCGATGAACAGGTAGTCGCGGCCTTCGATGGTCTTAACGACCATCTTCAGCGCTTGATAGCGCGTCAGGCCCATCAGTATATCGCCCGACCAGAGCCAAAGCACGCTGTCGGTCCTGCCCTTGTCCTTGAAGGTCATGTTGGCGAACCGGGCCCCGCGGGTGTTGGCCTTCTTCCCGGGCGTGAACTCGTCGATCGTCTTGACCACGTCGATGGTCGTCCAGGCGCCGAGGACCTTCGGGTTGGCGATGAACTTCCCGTCATAGAGAAACATGTCGCTGTCGCTCTGCAGTTCCTTGTTGTCCGGGTCCTGCTTGGCCTGCCACGCCGACGTCAACATGGGAACCACGGTCGCCGACTTGCCCAGCAGGTCGTCGCCCATCGGCGGCAGCTTCATCGCGTCGAAATGCAGGCTGATCTTGCCCTGGGGGATACGTTCGGTCGGCTTGACCTTGTACTTGGCGTTGAACCGCAGGAAGGTCTTGACCGCGATGGTCACCTTGCCGCTCTGGAAGTCGTCCAGGAACTCCTTCGTGATGAACGCGCCCTTCGGCAATCCGCCGGAGCTGCGGCCGCCGCACGTTTTCGCTTCGATCAGCTTCTTGCCGTTGATGTAGATGATGTGTCCGCCGCCGCTGCCGACATGTTCGCCGTCATTCACGCGCAACCGGTAGCGATGGCCTGCCTTCATCGGCGGGATCTTGAACGTCCCGCGCAGGAGCAGAACCTCCTTATCCCACAAGGTGTTCACTTTCGTGGCGCCGTAACAGCCCGGTCCGACGCACGTGTCCAAGCATCTTCCAATCGGGTGCTGAGGAATCTTGCCCTCGTACTGGCCGAAAGCGCCCCTTCCTTTCCTCCAACCGGCCTTGGCGGGATCGAAGTCGACGGCGAACCAGTTCTCCATGCCCTTGGGCAGCGTCACGTCGCGGTAGCGCGTGATGAGCTGGTCCCAGGGCACTTGCTCGGCGGGAATCGCGTCAAAGGTATGGTACGACCATTCGGCGTGGCGCAGGTCCGCAAACATGTGCCAGTCGTAGTCGGTGACGCCGACTCTGCGGTACAGGGCCGCCAACTGATCGATCGGCTCCGCCCTGCCGCCGGGACGCCCCGGTTGCACTTCGCCGGCCGCGAGGGGCAGCAGCCTGGCGCGGTTCCTGCCGACGAACTCGGGGATCAACTGATCCATGATAATCGGCTTGAGCGCCTCTTTGACCTCAGGCCCAAACCGGTTTGGGTCCGCGCCCAGGTACATCTGGCTATAGGGCAGGATCTGTTGGGGGAAACGTTTCCCCGCGACTTCATAGAGCTTGTCGAACCCGCCGGGCACTTGCGCAAGCCTACTGGCCATCAGCTCCAGGTTCGCCTCCAAGCCCTGCGTGACCAGCGCGTCGGTTTTGCCGCCCCTTTTCAGATTCGGGTAGGCCGCGTAGGCGTCGCCGAACGTCATGGCCGCGAGCTTCTGCACCTTCGGGCCGGCGTTCTGCAGTCGGCTGATCAGGCCGGGAAGATGCTGATGGACGGCGTAGCCCTGGTTATGCCCGATCACCTCGCCGATCACCGGGAGGATTCTGAGGGCGCATCGCTCGTCGGCGACCGCCGGGGTCAGGGCTTGGATCGCGGCGCTCTGCAACCACCAGTCACGGTGCTCGAGCCACGGCAGAATGGCATCGACGTGCGGCACAACGTCTTCGGCCTTCGCCAGGCCGAGGACTTCCAAAGCGCCGTCCACGACCCACCAGGATTCCTTGGGGTCGCGGACGATCTTGATCATCGCCGCGGCCAGTTCGCCGGGCAGTTCCTTCGCCAGCAGAGACCGCGTGCCGCGATACGCCGCGGAGATGGCGTCCACGCCGGCCCGGCGGACGCGGGGGTCGGTGGACTTGAGCATCTCAAGCATCACGGCGGTATCGACCGGCTTCCGCTCGACGGGCCGGCCAAGGTAGGTGATCTTGACCCCGGCGAGCCTGCAGGCGGCATTCCTGCGGATGCCATAGTCCTGGTGGTGTAGGTAGGACCGCAGCGTTCCGTCGCCGGCGTCGGCGGCGTCGAGCCGCCCGATAAGTTGCATGGACGAATCGCCGGCGAGGGTTTCGTTGTCGATGGTCGGGGATTTGCCGTCTTTGTCCTTTGCCGCCTCGATGGACAAGAACGTGTCATCGGCCTTCGTGCCCCAGATTCGTTCGGGCAGTTTGTACTTCTTCGAGAACTTCGACGGCGGGGCTCCGGTGATGCGAAGGGTCTTGCGGGGGATGGTATAGGCCAGAGCGTAGCCGTTGCCCCATTTCGTGTCGTCGTAGCCGGAGCCGCCGAGAATGCCGAACGAACCGTCCCATCGGCGGGACAACTCGTAATGCCACTGCCGGTTGTCCATGAACTCGCGGTATTTCTTGGGCTTCTTGTCGTACAACAACCCCATCGCGGCGCTTCGCCAGATCTCGCCAACGCCGCCGCCGGTGTGGCCGTGGAGCATGAACGAGGTGGTGTAGAAGCTCTTGACCGCACTGACGTCGCGGGCCCGGGCGTAGAACGAGTTCTCGCCGTCCGGCGTCAGCGAGGCCGCCGCCGCCATCAGGAAAGCCAGGCTTCCGGTCTTGCCGTTGTCCACAAAGCCGGTCTCGGGCTTGTGGTTGCCGTAGGGGTTGTTCCCCCGGCCGGCAAAGCGATAGAAATGCTCGACGGCGCCCAGCAGGACCCGATCCCGGCCCTTAACCCCGCACTCCT
>JAUWQU010000454.1 GCA_030610965.1 Phycisphaerae bacterium | reverse complement strand
CGGACGATCCACCTGAAGGAGTTCGGCGGCGCGCCCGATGCCGTTCTCGGCCAGGGCGAGGTCGACTGGAAGATGCTCCTGCCGCTGGCCGCTAGCGTCGGCGGCGCGGCATGGTTCATAGTTGAACACGAGCGCAACCGCAACCGAGCCGTGGCGGACGTAGACAAGTGCCTGCAGTACGTGAAGGGCCTTGTGGCAGGTAGTAGGTAATAGGTAGTAGGTAGTAGGCGTCCTGCGTTGGGCGCGGGGGTTGTCACGACAACCAGTGATGTCCCTCGGGGCGCCCGAAACAGCAAGAGGCCGAGGACGAGAGCTATCGCCAAGGCCGCAAATGCCAACGGCGATGGCCAAGGCTCTGCCACCCTGAGACCTAAGAGCTAGGGCCTAAGACCTTCTTTGCCCTTGTTCATACGTCGCAAATTTCAATCGCCTGCCGCAGGCTTGTCAGCGGGTCGCGCTTGGGGACGAACTCGTGGGCGACGTAGCCTTCGTAGCCGGTCTTGAGGATCGCGCGCATGATGGCCGGGTAGTAAAGCTCCTGCGTGTCGTCGATCTCGTTTCGCCCGGGCACGCCGCCTGTGTGGTAATGGCCGATGTAGTCCTTGCTCTCGGTGATGGTGGCGATTACGTCGCCCTCGTCGATCTGCATGTGGTAGATGTCGTAGAGCAGCTTGACCCGCTCGGAGCCGACCTTCTTGCAGACGCCCACGCCCCAGGCCGTGCGGTCGCACATGTAGCCCTTGTGGTTGCGTTTGGAGTTCAGCAGCTCCATGCAGATGGTGATCTTCTTCTGCTCGGCCAGGCCGGCGACCTGCTTGAGGCCCTCGGCGCAGTTGTCCTGCCCTTGCTCGTCGGTCAGGCCAGCCTTGCGGTTGCCGGAAAAGCATATCACGTTCGGGAAGCCCGCCTCGGCCGCCGCGTCGATGGCCTTGCGGAGCGCATCCAGGCACTTTTCGTGATTGGCCTTGTCGTTGAGCCCTTCGCCGATGCCGGAACTGTTGACCATCGTGCAGACCATGCCGTGCTTGGCCAGCACGTCGAAGTCCTTGCCGGGACTCAGCAGGTCGATGCCCACCAGGCCCATGGCCTTGCCCTTGGCGCAGAGCTCGTCCAGGGGAATCTTGTAGCACCACCGCGATGCCGCCTGCTTGATCCTGCCCTTGGGCGTGCGGGTCAGGTCGTCGGGGCCGGGCTTTGCCTGCGGCCTGGCCGAGGAATCCGCGGCCTGGGCCGACGTGCCCGCCGTCGCGGCCGCGATCGCCAGCCCGCCCGTCGCCGCAAGTACCTGTCGCCGACTGATGCCCCCGCCGGTAGTCTCGTTCGATTCGCTCATTAAGAGTTCCTTTCGTGTGGTGCGTTCGGATGTGCAGCGATTCAGTCCAGTCGAGCCGCTCATAGCATACCGTAAGAGGAGGCAAGCATGTAATGGGTATTGCCCCGGGAGCCGGGCCTCAGGGGCGTTTTTTTGTGGCCCGCCCCGCCCCGCCTACGGGTAAGATAACGTCACGGCCCGGATGCGCATCTGCGCCACAGCGCCCGAGAGCTATGTCAGAAAACCTTCGCAGGAGCGGCAGCATGAACGAGTTTCCTCGGACTACCGTCGGGGGCTTGAGCGTATCGCGGCTGATCGTCGGGACCAACTGGTTTTTGGGCTATTCGCATACCTCGGCCGCCAAGGACCGCTTTCTGAAGGAGTATCAGACGGCCCAGCGGATGGCGGATGTGATGGCGGTGTTCTTCTCGGCCGGCGTGGACACCGTCATGGGCCCGGCCAGCGAGAAGCTCTTCGAGGCGATCAAGATTGCCGAGGACCGCACCGGCCGGGGGGCCATCCGCGTGATTACCCCGAGCTTCAACGTGCTGCCCGGCGGCAAGCCGGAGAACGAGCCCGAGCGGGTTTTTGACTATTGCCGAGACAACGAGACGGTCTTCTGCTTCCCGCACACGTCCGTGACCGACCGCCTGCTCGACCGCCTGCACGGCGTCGTCCGCGGCATGGACGAGTACTCGGCCATGATCCGCCAGCGCGGCATGATCCCGGGCCTCTCGACCCACCAGCCGGAGTCGGTGGTCATTGCCGACGAGTCTGGCGCGGACGTCGAGAGTTACATCCAACTCTACAACGCGGCGGGCTTTCTCATGCACCTCGAGGTGGACTGGGTGATGCGGATCATCCAGAACGCCAAGAAGCCCGTGATGACCATAAAGCCCCTCGCGGCTGGGTCGCTCCTGCCGCCGGTGGGCCTTGCGTTCGTGTGGAACACACTCCGCGACCAGGACATGGTGACCATCGGCACGACGACGCCCGACGAGGCCACCGAGTGCATCGACCTGTCGCTGACGTTCCTCGAACGCCGCCTGCCCGGCCACGAGCTCCAGAAGACCCGCAGCAAGCAGGCCGTCCAAAGCGCCGCCAAGGCGAAGTGACGGGCCGGATGGGCCAGGCGGAAAGGGCCAAACCACAAGCACCAAAAGCCAAGCAAGGACCAATGACCAACAGCGCCAATGACCCAAACGCCCCAGGCGGCGCCGGCCTGTTGCGTTTGGTGCTTGTCATTTTGATGCTTGGTGCTTATTTGTAATTTGTCGCTTGTGATTTGATGTTTTCCCCACGGAGAGGACTGACATGTACCTGACCGGATTCGCAGACGAAGCCGCCGCCGACCTCGACGGGCAGATTCGCGCCACGCGGGAGCTTGGCTGGCACAACATCGAGAGCCGCAACATAGACGGCAAGAACATTCACAACATGCCCGACGACGCCTTCGACGTCGCGGCCGGGAAACTCGAAGCCGCCGGCGTGCGGATCAACTGCTTCGGCTCGGAGATCGCCAACTGGGGCAAGAAGATCGCCGACCCGTTCGACATCACGGTCGAGGCGGTCAAGCGGGCGATTCCCCGCATGCAGCGGCTTGGCACGAAGCTGATCCGCATAATGAGCTACGGCATACTCCGCGACCGCCCGGCCGACGACCAGATGGCCGACGAGCGGTTCCGCCGACTTCGCGAGATCAAGAAGATGTTCGACGACGCGGGGCTGACGTGCGTCCACGAGAACTGCATGAACTACGGTGGGATGGGCTGGAAGTACACGCTGAAGCTCATCGAGAACGTTCCCGGCCTGAAGCTGGTCTTCGACACCGCCAATCCGCCATGCACGCCGGACTACGCCTCGGGCGCACCCGACAAGCTCCAGTCGACGTGGGAGTTTTACGAGCACGTCAAGCCGCACGTCGCCTACATGCACATCAAGGACTGCCGGTTCCTGGAGTTTACCGACGGCATCTTCAACAAGGCCGAGTTCACCTGGCCCGGCGAGGGCGACGGCGACGTGGTGAAGGTCGTCCGCGACCTGGTGGAAACCGGCTACGACGGCGGCATATCGATGGAGCCGCACCTCAGCGTGGTATTCCACGAAGAGGGCAGCGAGACCGAGGCCGACGCACGCATGCGAACGTACGTCGAGTACGGCAAGCGATTCGAGAAGATCCTCGCCGACTGCGGCATGGACCCGGCCAAGGCGCGGTGAAGAAGAAGCGAAGATTCATCGCAGAGTGCGCAGAGGTCGCGGAGAAGGGAATGCATGTCGTTTGTTCTCCGCGTTTTTTGCGCCCTCTGCGATAAGACATCCGCCTTGCGGGCAGGGCAGATGGCAGGAGAACGAGGTGACGACTCAATCGACGCCTGCTGCGGCGCACGAGCCGCCCCCCCTCACGGCGGTGGCGGACCTGCTGGCGATTGCCGGGGAGCTTCGGCCCAAGTCGGTTGTTATCCCTGGCGGCGACAGGGATGACGACCTTCGGCTGGTGGAGTCGGCCAGGGACCATGGCATAGTCGATCGCTGCGTGCTTATCGGAGATGGGCCGGAGATTCGCGCCGCGGCCTCCCGGGTGGGCATCGACGTCAGCGAGGCGGACATTATCGCCACCGACGGGGCCGAGGAAACGGCCCGGCGGACCGTGGAGATCGTTCGCGCCGGCGAGGCGGACATTATTCTCAAGGGCGACATATCAACGCTCATCCTCAACCGCGCCATGCTTGGCATAGCCACCCGCCCAACCATCAGCCTGGTTACGATGTTCGACGCCGCCCCCATCGCCCGCGGCAGGCCCATGCTGCTGACCGACCCCGGCGTGACAACCGTCTGCACCTTCGAGCGGATGGTCTGCCTCGTGGACAATGCCGTCGAGGTCGCCCAGGCCATCATGGGCATAGCCCGGCCGAGAGTCGCCATTCTCTCGGCCAACGAGAAGATCATCGAATCGCTGCCGTCGACCACGATGGCGAAGGCCCTGACCGACCGACACTGGCCCAGCGCCATGGTCTACGGTCCGCTGTCGCTGGACATGGCCGTCAGCGCCGAGTCCGTTCGGCTCAAGGACGCGGAGTTCGAGGGCGTCGCCGCCGAGGTG
>JAUWQU010000047.1 GCA_030610965.1 Phycisphaerae bacterium | reverse complement strand
TCTCGTCGTAGTTGGTGCCCGACGAGGCGGCGTTCGCTTCAGCCGCCAACCACAACGAACACGCGCAGAATGCCATCAGGATCAGGAGTTTCATCATCATGTTTCGCTCGCCACTGGATGTCCTTGCCCACATGCCCGCTGCCCTTGTTGAAGCTGACTTGACTGCGGTCAAACATGAGCCTTCGGGTCACTCGGAATCACGAAAAGGAACTGCTTCAGTTCCCAGGGATTGCTATCCCTGGGCTTCGGATCCTTGGATTGAGCCCAACCGTTCTTTTCTTACCTACTACCTACTACCTACTACCTACCACCTTCTTCTCAAAACAGCGACTATCCCGACGGATTCTCAATCCACGGCAGGTAGCATGACCTGCACATGTGGATGGTCATTCGGCGATAGACCTGGTCCATGAGTTCCTGCTCGCTCATGTGCCGCATCACTTCGAGGAGGCGGTCGATCTCTTCGGATGGGTCGATGTCGGCATACTCGTCGGACAGAAGGTCCGGCGGGGTGGGGTCGGCGAAGGCCTCGATGCGAACGACGTAGAAGTCGCCCCTGCCGGGCGTCAGCATTGCCCCGCATCGGTGGCACAGCAGCGGCGGATGCTCTTTGTGGAGGCCATGCTCGGATTGTTCGGGCGAATCCATCGCCGACCTTTCGTTCGGCAAGCGGCGTCGGGCGATCAGATGAATCCCGCATCGCGGAGCTTGTCCATAGTCAACCCGCCGGGCTTGCCGGGTCCGCCGGTTATCTGCTGCAGGTAGCGGCGGACGTACTTGCCGATCACGTCAGTCTCGATGTTGACCTTCGAGCCGACGGACATATCGGCGAAGGTCGTCGCCGTCCACGTGGTGGGTATCAGCGCAACGCTGAATCCGCCCGCATCGACGGCCGTGATGGTCAGCGAAACCCCGCAGACGGCGACGGAGCCCTTGACGACCATTTCGTCTGTCAGGTCGGCCGGCGCGGAGAACTCGACTGTCCACTGCTCGGCGCCACGGTCTATGCGGCGCAGCTCGCCCGTGCCGTCGACGTGGCCCTGGACAAGGTGCCCGTCGAGTGCCGCGCCGAGCCGCAGGGCTCGCTCGAGGTTCACCTTCGTGCCTGACTTGGCGCCTGCCAGTGTGGTTCGCGACACAGTCTCGGCCGCGACGTCGAAATCCACCGCCGCGCCCTCGATCCGACAGGCCGTCAGGCATGCGCCGTCGACGGCCACGCTGTCGCCGAGGCCCAGCCCATCTGCCAGGGGTCCGACCTCGACGGTAATCCGCCGGCCCTTGCCGACGGTCCGCGCGGCCCGGATGGCCCCGACGTATTGGATGATACCGGTGAACATGACCAGCAATGTTAGACGACTCGGTCGCAATGGGCAAGTGGAAGGAGTGGAAGGAGTGGATGGTGGAAGGAAGGGTGGGTCGTTTCCGATCCCCCCGGTCGCTGCCGGGTGGGCTTTGGAGCTTTGGAGCAATGTATAACTGAAGGTCGGAGCCTGTTATAATGCGGGCACGTGTGCATTGTGGTGACCGGGGCTTTTGTCGGCTCGTGTTGGAGAGCAGATGGATCTGACAGGCAAGCTTGAGGCGCTTCGGCGGAATGTCGAGCGGGTTATGTTCGGCAAGGGCGAGCCGGTGAGGCAGGTGCTGGCGGCGCTGCTGGCGCGGGGGCACGTGCTGCTTGAGGACGTGCCCGGAGTCGGAAAGACCGTGCTCTCCCGGGCCATCGCCCGAAGCATCGACTGCACCTTCAGCCGCATCCAGCTCACGCCGGATTTGCTGCCGAGCGACGTGCTCGGCGTGAGCATCTACGACCAGACGCGGGGCGAGTTCGAATTCAAGCGCGGGCCGATCTTCGCGCAGCTCGTCCTGGCCGACGAGATCAACCGCACCACCCCGCGAACGCAAAGCGCCCTGCTGGAGGCGATGAACGAATCGCAGGTCACCAACGACGGTCATACCTACCACCTCGGCCCGCCGTTCATGGTCCTGGCCACGCAGAACCCCTACGACTTCGAGGGCACGTACTTCCTGCCGGAAAACCAGCTCGACCGCTTCATGCTCCGCGTCCGCATCGGCTACCCGGACCGCCAGACAGAGCGGAAGATACTCCGGCTTCAACCCGCACAGACGCGCCTTGCCGAACTGCCCGCCGTGATGAGCGTCGATGAGCTTCTGGCCCTCCAGGAGCGCGTCGCGGCCGTGCGAATCGATGACGCGATCATCGAGTACATCCTCTCGCTGGCCGAGGCGACGCGCAATCGCAGCGAGTTGGTGATCGGCCTGTCGCCGCGCGGCACGCTGGCTTTGGCGGAGGTGTCGCGCGCGTCGGCCCTGCTGGCCGGGCGGGACTACGTCGTGCCTGACGACGTGAAGTGCCTGGCGGCGCCGGCCTGTGCCCACCGGCTCGTAACGCACGGCCTGGCCGGCGACGGCCCGGGCGGCACCGACGCGATCTTCCAGCAGATCCTCCAGTCCACGCCGGCGCCGAAGTGATATCGACCTTTTGCCGGGAGCGAGCCAGATGCGCCTTGGCCGACGCCGAAAAGACAACCCGCGTGTGCGGCTTAGCCCGACGATGGCGGGCTGGGCCGTGCTGGGCGCGGCGTTCATGGTCGGCGTGGTGGCGGTCAACAGCGGGCTCGGCCTGCTGATGATCATGCTGGGGGCGCTACTGGGCGCCCTTCAGGTCTCGGCCGTGCTCGGCAGGCGGATGATTTCCCACGTCGGCGTTCGACGCGAGCTTCCCGAGCGGTGCCGCCAGAACGAACGAGTCAGCGTCGGCTACGTGCTGGCCTCGGCTCCAGGGGGCGGGGCAAGCCTGGCGATTCAGGTCGGGGAACTCCCGCTGTCGCGGCTGGCGGTGCCTTCGTCGGCCTGCGGGCACCTGTCCGGCCGGGAGAGATTCCTCGTCCGCAGCGAGGCGGTCCCGCTTCATCGCGGCCGACTTGTGCTTCGCGGCGTGCGGCTGGCGACGACATTCCCCTTCGGGCTAATCCGAGCCCGGAAGGTGTTCGAGCAGAAAGCGTCGCTGATCGTCTGGCCCGCGAGAGGCCGGCTGAAACGCGGTCTGCTGGGCAAGGGCGAAGCGCAGAGCACATCCACCGTGCCCAGTTCGCGGTCGGGCGGCACGGACGAGTTTTTCGGCCTGCGGGAATACCGCCCTGGCGACAGCACGCGATGGATTCACTGGCGTCGTTCGGCCGGTCGGCCAATGCCGGTGGTGCGGGAGATGTCTCGCCCGCGCCCGCGTACGCTGTGGGTGGTGCTGGATACGCTGCTCGACGGCCGGGGCGGGCGAGACTGGGCCTCGCGAGAGCGGGCGATCAGGCTGGCCGGAACGATCATCGAGGATGCCTTGGCGGCGGGCTTTCGCGTGGGGGCCGCCTGGGCCGGGCGGGAGAGTTGCGAGGTGATCCTCCCGGCCGAGCGAAGGGGCCAGCTCCACCACCTTCTTGACGCCCTGGCCGACGTGGACGACAACGACCGTCGCGGCCTGGCCGAGGCGGTCGCGATGCTCAGCCCGCGATGGCTCCACCAGGCCCACGTGGTGGTGGTTTCATCCGCCGAGGCCAGCGAGGTGGACATACTCGAAGGCGGCTGCCTGTCCCGGCTGCGGCGCGAGAGCCGCAACCTGACAATCATCACAGGCCGGCACATGGGGGAACTGTACCAGGACGCCGTGCTCCCGCCGGCCTCGGCTCAGGCGCCGGCCCAGGCCAGAGGCGCCGTCGCCACCCCGGCCGCGCGTAGGCCGCTGGCGAGCAAGGAGGCCGGCTGATGCCCCTGCGCTCCTACACGCGACAGGAAGTCCGCACCGGGCGGGGACGCGTGGAAAAGCCGCTGCTCGCGGCTGTGCTGTTGGCCCAGACGATGTTCTGCTATGCCGACGAGAACTGGGCGATGCTGGCGGTGTCGCTGGTCGCCATGGGCGCAAGCTGGCTGGCCGCGCATCGCCGCAGAGAGATATACGTAAGCCGTCGGATACTCAACCTCAGCGTGGTGCTGGTGGGCATCGCGCTGACGGCGCGGTACGTCATCAGCGACCAGGAGTTGCTGATCGTCCTCGGCCATTACGTGGTGCTCATCCAGATATGCAAGCTCTTCGAGCGAAAGTCATACCGCGACTACATCCAGATGATCGTCATGAGCCTGCTTCTGGTGCTGGCGTCGTCGATGATCTGCCAGGAACTGCTGTTCGCCCTGATGTTCCTGGCCTACATCGCGTGCCTCTGCAAGGCGGCGATGGCCTTTACGATAAGGCGAGCCCTGGACCTGGCCGGGCCGGAGAGCCCAGCCGAGCCGTGGCCCGCGCGGGCAATCGTGTCGCGACTGGCGGTGGTGGTCGTGGCGATCCTGGCCACGGGTGCGGTGGTGTTCCTGGTCGTGCCGCGTTCGATAGCGGGCGCGGCCGGGCCGATGTCGCAGCTCCGCCGGCAGGGCTCGTCGGGCTTCACCAACACCGTTCGCCTCGGCCAGCAGCGGAGCATCTACCTGTCCGACCGCGTCGTGATGCACATGCGAATAGTCGACCCGCACAGCGGCCTGGGCCTCGGGGCCATCTCACCTGCCTACCTCCGCGGGCGAAGCTACGCGCGATACTACGACTCGCGGTGGATCAAGGATGACTCAGGCCGACAACCGCGTTACGCCAACACCGCGCCGCCGTCGCTGCTGGACCACTGCGTGGCCCAGGAGGTCTCCATGGTCACGTGGCTGCTGCCCGTGGCGTTCGCGACCTACCCGGCCGTGCAGGTGGTGGTCGATGGCGCAACGGCCAGTCGCCGCGGCAACCTGGAATACAAGATTAAGCTCTCGGCGAAGATCGACCGCCCGGTGCGATACACCGCGATGGTTTTGGTCGGCCCGCTGGACGCGAATGGCCAAAGTGACCTGGCGAGGATATCGGCCCGGCCATCGCGTCGGCTCCTGGCCGCGTCGCCGCCCGACGTGCCGCCGAGGGTGGCCGACTTGGCTGGCCAATGGTGCGCCGATCAGCTCAGGCGTCGCAAGTCGGCCAACACGGGCCAGCAGCTCGACCGCATCGACATGGAGATCGCCGAGACAATCGCCGCCAGGCTGCGCGGCGACTACGGCTACACGCTCGACCTGACCGGCGCAGACCCTGCCAGCGACGGCGTGGAGGACTTCCTGTTTCGCCTCAAGCAAGGCCACTGCGAGTACTTCGCGTCGGCACTTACCGTCATGTGCCAGTGCCTCGGCGTTCGCGCCCGGCTGGTGACGGGCTTCGCCGGCGGCGAGTACGATTCCGCCGACCAGAGCTACACGATCCGCCAGCGCGACGCCCACGCCTGGACGGAGGTCTACACCCGCCTGACGGGCTGGCGGACCTTCGACGCCACGCCGGCGGCGCGGTTCGAACCCGAGCCCACATCGGCAACTGGGCGGTGGTGGGCCAAGCTGCGCGACACCTGGCGCGATCTGGAGTTCGCCTGGTTTTCGAACGTCGTCGGCTACAACGACACTGACCGCGGCAACCTGGCCGCCTACGTGCAGGAGCGATTGGCGGGCCTGGCCAAGACGGCCAAGCGGACAGCCGGCGAGGTCTGGTGGTCTCTGGTCGAGCTGTTCGCCAAGGGGCGGATAAGCATGACGGTAGTGTGGTTCTTCCTGGCCCTTGCCGCGACGGCCGCCGCAACGGCGGCCCTGATGTACCTGCGGCGCATAAGGCGGCCTCGAATGGCCCGGCGGGTGCGACTGCCGGCGCCGCCAAAGCCGCCGGCATTCGTGAGGCAACTGCTCAAGCTGCTGGCCCGCCGCGGCTTCAGGCCAACGCCCGACCAGACCGCCCGCCAGTGGGCCGCCCAGGCTATCGAGCGATTGCACCTGCCTGCCGGCGAGGTCCACGAACTGATCGACCTCTACGACCGCCTGCGATGGTCCGGCCGAGCCGTAGGACGAGACGAGCTCGGCCAGGCCGAGTTGCGGGTCCGGCACCTGCCGCCCGGCGGGTAGGTCCGGTGGAATTACTATCCACATAGGCCCGGCAAACCGGTATCCTTATGCCCTTGTGTTTTTCGTCGTTTTCGCAAGCCGGTGTCGCCTGCGGGATTGACGAGATGGCCGAACGGGCTCTTTGTCCCGTTTTGCACGGGAGTTGCCGAATGAAAGCCATAATGGTGATGTTCGATTCGCTCAACAGGCACATGCTCCAGTCTTACGGCTGCGACTGGACGCATACGCCGAACTTCCTCCGCCTGGCCGAGCGAAGCGTGCAATTCAACAACTCCTACGTCGGCTCGATGCCCTGCATGCCCGCACGGCGCGACCTGCACACGGGCCGCTACAACTTCCTGCATCGCTCGTGGGGCCCTATCGAGCCGTTCGACGACTCGGCCCCGGAGATCCTCCACCGCCAAGGCGTTCACACTCACCTTGCCACCGACCATTACCATTACTGGCAGGACGGCGGCGCGACTTACCACACGCGGTACAAGACGCACGAGTTCTCGCGCGGGCAGGAAGGCGACGCGTGGATCGGCCAGGTCGCCGACCCGGCCGTGCCCGCCAACGTCATAGGCAACGCCTGGCGGCAGGACACGATCAACCGCGCCCACATGCGCGACGAGAAGGACTTCCCCCAGGCCGTCACGTTCCGCATGGGAGAGCAGTTCATCCGCCGCAACGCCGACCAGGACAACTGGTGGCTGCACATTGAAACCTTCGACCCCCACGAGCCGTACTACGTGCCCCAAAAGTACAAGGAACTCTACAACTTCGACTTCGGCGACCTGCACTACGATTGGCCCCAGTATCGGCCCGTCGAGCAGACGCCCGAGCAGGTCCGGCACGTCCGCCACGTCAACGCCGCGCTGGTCAGCATGTGCGACGCATACCTCGGCAAGGTGCTGGACCTCATGGACGAGCTGGACCTGTGGAAGGACACCATGCTCATAGTCAACACCGACCACGGCTTCCTGCTCAGCGAGCACGACTGGTGGGGCAAGTGCGTCATGCCGTTCTGGAACGAGATCGCCCATACCCCGCTGTTCATCTGGGATCCCCGCTGTGGCCGAACCGGGGCGACCTGCGACGAGCTGGTCCAGACCATCGACCTGCCGGCGACGCTGCTGGGCTACTTCGGCAAGGACCGCCCCGCCGACATGCAGGGCGCGGACCTGGCCGAGACTGTCGCCGGCGACAAGCCCGTCCGCAAAGCCGCGCTCTTCGGCCTGCACGGCGCCCACGTAAACGTCACCGACGGGCGTTACGTGTACATGCGGGCGCCCTCGGAGGAAAACACCCCGCTGTACAACTACACGCACATGCCCACGCACATGACCAGACTGTTCGACGTCGAGGAGTTGCAGGACATCGGGCTTGCCGAGCCGTTCAGCTTCACCAAGGGATGCAGGACGATGAAGATCGCCTCGGCCACGAAGGGCCGATGGACGAACGCCGCCGGTTTCGGCACGCTGCTCCACGACCTCCAGGCCGACCCGGCCCAGAAGAATCCGATCAGCGACGAGGGCGTCGAGAAGATGATGATAGACCACCTCGTCCGCGAGATGAAGAACAACGACAGCCCGCCCGAACAGTTCGAACGCCTTGGGCTGGACGGATGATGAGAAACGCAATGTTCGATACCCAGGGATTGCTATCCCTGGGCTTCCGGGCGCAAGACCATGGATTTCTCCTCAACCCGAAGCCCAGGGATAGCAATCCCTGGGAACAAGACTTCAAGGAGCAGACGTTGTTAGAAACTGTCCGAGTCACGACTCAGCAACCAGCGCCCGATCGCGAATACCCGTAATCCACATTGAACACTTGACGTGGAGCATCGAACATTGAGCATCAGGCATTACACGAGGACATCATGCGAGTAGCTTTTATTGGCCCGCCCCAGTCGGGCAAGAGCACACTTTTCGCCGCGGTCGCCGAGGCGGGTGGCAGCCACGTGGACCTTTCCAGGCCCGACCAGCCTCACCTGGCCGTGGTGAAGGTCCCAGACGAGCGGCTCGATTGGCTCACCAAGCTGCACAACCCAAAGAAGACCACGCCGGCCGAGCTTGAGTTCCTGGACCTGCCGGGCTTCGACCTGTCCGACGAGGCAGGCCGAAGCCGCGCGCGGGCGCACTGGATGGCCATGGAGCAGGCGAACATGCTGGCCTTCGTTGTGGCGGGGTTTTCCAACTCGGCCGCGGCGGTATATCGCAACAAGGCCGACCCCGCCCGCGACGTCGAGGAGCTCAAGCAGGAAGTCCTCTTCGCCGATCTCGAGCGCGTCTCGGCCAGGATCGACAAGCTCGAGGTTTCCACGAAGAAGCCCACGCCGCGGCGCGACGAGCAACTCCGCGAGATGGAACTGATGAAACGCCTGCGCGAAACGCTCGAGAACGAAAAGCCCATCTCCGAGGCCATCGCCACCGAGAGCGAAAACAAGCTCATACGAAGCTTCCAGTTCCTTACGCTCAAGCCCACGATGGTGGTGCTCAACTGCGGCGAAGACGCCGCCGCCGAGGCCGGGCCCACGGAACTCGCCGGCCTGCCTTGCGTGCAGCTTTCAGCCAGGATCGAGGAAGAGCTCGCCCAGCTCGCACCGGAAGAACGCGGCGAATTCCTCAGCGATCTCGGGCTGACCGAAGGCGCCCGAGATCGCCTGATCCGCGCGTGCTACCAGCGGGTGAACCTCATTAGCTTTCTTACCGACGGACCCGACGAGTGCCGCGCGTGGACAGTCCCGGCCGGGACCACGGCCGTCGCGGCGGCCGACGAGATCCACTCGGACATTGCCCGCGGCTTCATCCGGGCCGAGACGGTGGCCTTCGCGGACCTCCAGGCCGCGGGCGATCACAAACGAGCCAAGGCGGCCGGAAAGGTCCGCCTGGAAGGCAAGGAGTACGTCGTGACCGACGGCGACGTGATCTACTTCAGGTTCAACGTATAGGCCCTCCGGCGCCGTTGGGCAGTGGGCGAAGCGATGACTGGCAAGACACCAACCCGTAAGCCCAGGCTGCGATGGTGGCAGTGGCTCTGCCGAGCCGCGATCCTCCTCGCGCTGCTTCTGGCGGCCGCGTACGCAACGCTGCCGTGGTGGGCGCCCACGGACTGGCTTGGCCGCGAGATATGCCGCCGGCTCTCCGCCCAGGCCGGCTGCGAGGTGCGACTGGCGGACCTCAGCCTCAGTTGGGCGAGCGGGGTGGAGATCCGCGGCCTGACGATAGATCCGCCCGGCGGCGGGCCCGTGCCTCTGGCCAGTGTCCGAGTCGTCCGGACGGAGCTTTCCCCCGTGCGGCTCCTGCTGAACAAGGACCTCGGCTGCGTCGAGCTTATCCAGCCGAAGATCGACCTGGCCGTCGACGCCAACGGCCGGACCAACCTCGAACCGCTGGCTCGCCTGGTCGGCGACATAACGCCGTCGGGCTTCCACGTCGAACGCGCCATCGTCAGCCTTCGCCTGCCCGACGAGCCGGAGCCGCTGGCGCTGCGAGTGGCGAGCATGGAAATAGGTTGCCGCGCCGGTGGGCAGTTGACCATGTCCGCCTCGCTGGCCCAAGGCGAGCAGTCGGCCGCGGCGCCGATAACCCTCTCGGCCGAGGCGTCGCCGGGCGGCGGAGCGTCGGCCTCGCTTACGTTTGCCAACCTGGAGCTGTCCAAGCTGCCGCTGGCCCGACAGGCGGACCTTCCGCTGAAGCGATTCGCCGGCCGGGCTGACGGTTCGCTGAAACTCCGCGTCAATCCGCAGGGAATCGTGCATGGTTTCCGCTGCCAGCTTCGCGTCCGCCGGCTTGACGTCCAGCCCGAGGCCAACGTGCAGTTGCCTATAGTCGACGAGGCTGTGCTGGACGTCTCGGCCACTTACGACCACATCACGAAGGTCGTCCGCGTCCAAACTGCCCGCATCCGTTTGCCGGGCGTGGTTGACCTTTCCGGCCAGGCCGACGTAGGGGCGGGCGTGTTGGACGGGCACTGGGAGGCGATCGAATCGCTGGACCTGAGCGGCCAGGTCCAGCCGGCCAAGCTGGCGGCAATGCTGGCGGGTCGGCAGGAATTGCCCGGCGACCTCGCGATCCTCGGGCCTGTGAAAGTCACCGTTCGGGCACGGCAGAAGTCCCAGAAGCTCGGCCTTCGCCTATCGGCCGACGCAACGGGCGCCGAAATCCGGCGTGGTGCGCGCGTCCTGAAGCCGACCGGCAGAAACTGGGACATGGGCCTCGCCGGCGACCTGGACCACCGCACGACGGGCTTCGACGTGGGCGAGAGCTGGCTGCACATCGCCTCCAACCGTTTCACCGGCTACGGCGCGCTGGTCAGCCTGCGCAGCCTGGCCGAGCAACTGACCGACCCCAACCGCGGCGAGATCGGCCAGACGCTTTTGTCGGCCCTGGCCAGGCTCAACTGGCGCGGCGAGTGGGCGATCGACGACATGGACGCCCTGCTGGACCTGGCCGCCCCGGCCGACAGGCCCGCCGAGCTTGCCGACATGACCCTCGCCGGCCCGCTGACCGGGCGGTGGTTCATCCATCACGGCCCGGCCACGCAGGTTCACGCGAGCTTCCACGCCGGGGCCGATGCCCGCGTCGTGTTGCCCGGGCGGTTCGTTCAGCCGCCGGGGGTGCCACTGGACCTGAGCCTCAGCGTTGCCATCGACCCCAACACCAACGACCTGAAGGACCTGACGTTCGACCTGGCGGCCGGGCCGGCAAGGCTGGGTGTCGAGGGGCTAGAGCTTGTGATCCCCCGCGCCGCCGACGGGG
>JAUWQU010000121.1 GCA_030610965.1 Phycisphaerae bacterium | reverse complement strand
GTGCATGAACATCCGCCCGATCTGGCACCAGAAGCAAGACCGCGTGCAGGCGCACATCCTGGTTTGTTTCTTGGCGTACGTCCTGTGGAAAACACTTGCGCAACTGTGCCGCCGGGCGGGCCTGGGCGACGAACCCCGCCGCGTGCTCGCCGCCATCAAGAAAATCCGTCCCGTCCCCTCCATAGGCGGGCAGGGACGTCGTGCTGCCCACCAGAGGCAGCATCGACATCCGCAAACATTGCGTCACGCGGCCTGACGAACACCAGCAGATACTCCTTCAGAAGCTCGGTCTGAAGCTGCCCGAGCAATTGAAAATGAACGCCATGTAGTGAAGACTTTTCGGAATCTTTTGTTGGTACATAAGGACTTACGATGCCTCATGGCGGCTAACTGCAGAAGTTGGGCTGGGGTTCGTCTGTGGAAGGAACCGAAATGAAACACATTGCCGCCGTTGCCGTTCTTGCCCTGCTCCCGGGCATGCTTCCCGCGAGCGCCGAGAAGACGATCACCATTGATTTCGGCGACGAGCGGGGGGCCATGGAGCCGAAGATCGGGATGCTGCTGATGCCGAACTTCGACGTGCCGGAGGGGCGCTTCACGCCGCTGAAGGTCCGGTACCTCCGGGATGGGCAGATCGCGGAGGGCTTCATGCCCGAAGAGCACAACCCGAGAGATTTCGTCTGGCCGATGGAAGACAGCATCCCGGAGCGCGTCGCGCTCGTGAGCCGAAGGCTGAAGGGGATGGGGATCGGGTTCTACGAGCTGATCCTTTTCCTGCCGTCGTGGGTGAACCCCAAGGCATCCCTCGCCGCCCCCAGGGATTACGATCTCTGGAAACAGTGGGTCAAGGACCTCGCGCAGCACTCGAAAGACGCCGGCATCGAGGTCGCGTACTGGGACATCTGGAATGAAGGCTGGGGGATCAACAACGATCACTACAAGAAGATGTATTCCTATGCCTGGGAAGGCATCAAGGAAGTGCTGCCTAATGCCAAGCTGGTGGGCCCGGGTCTCGTCGGCGCCTCCAGCAGCGGCGATTTCCTGATCGACCACTGTGCGGCCAGGGGCCTGACGCTGGAGGCGTACTCCTGGCACTTCCCCTCGCCGCCCGGCGTCATCCTGAAGGACCTGAAGTACCTGCGGCGGCGGGCCGATGCGAACCCGTCCATCGGCCTGAAGGATATCTCGGTCGAAGAGTACTTCTTCCACAACGTGATCCAGCGGGACGGCCTGCTGGTCAACTACTTCACGGCGTTCGAAGAGGCCGGCGTCGATATCGCGATCAAGGCGATCTGGACCCACTCGAGCGACGGCCAGAGCCTGAGCGACCTGATGGGGATCGACAACCATCGCCCGAACCCTTGTCCCCGCAACGACGCCTGGTGGGTGTTCAAGGCGTACGCGGAGCTGTCGGGGACCCGGGTGGGCGTCGCGCGCCCCGACGACGCGACCACGGCGATCGCCGCGAAGCATGCGAAAACGGGCGACGCGAAGATTCTCCTGGGGCACAGCGGTCGTGATGCCGTCACGCTGAACCTCGCGCTCAAGAACCAGCCTTTCTTCGGCGCCCCGGTCCGGGTGGACAAGTACAGGGTTGTCCGGACCGAGAATGACGGACTGCAGTTCCAGGGCAGCGCCACGCCGCGGTCGACGCGGGATCTGCGGACGCGGATCACGATGGTGCCCGAGGACGTGTGGCTTGTCGTGGTCAAGAAGCAGGCCAGCGCGCCGGGGTCCTTCTGCCTGAAGGCGCCGGACGACGGCGTGATCGCGCTGCCGGAACCCACGTTTACCTGGACGCCCGCGACGGGCGCGTCGACGTACACCGTGAGGGTGTCCGAGACGGGCGATTTCTCCGACCCGGTGGTCGAGGCCGCGGGGATCGAGGGGACACGCTGCACGCTGACCAGGCCCCTTACGGAAGGCAAGCTGTACTACTGGACCGTCACGGCGTCAAACGCCCACGGTTCGACCCCGGCCGCGCATCGCATGAAATACACGTTCCGGGTGGGCTCGAACACGAAGGTGCCCGGCCGGTTCAGCCTGCAGGTTCCCGTGGACGGCAACAACGGGATTTCCACGACGCCTCGGTTCTACTGGACCCGGGCGTACGCGGCCGACTCCTATACCCTGGTGATCGACGACGACCGCGATTTCTCGAGCCCCGAGCGCACGCAGTCCGGGATCGTCGTCCGGACCTACGAGTACTATACGCTGCCGGCGCCGCTGGCGAACGACACCACCTACTACTACAAGGTGTATGCCGTGAACGCGCACGGCTCGCGCCTGATGAACGGTCCCGTGTTCCGTTTCACGACGAGACCCGCCGGCAAGAATCCGGGACGTTTCTCGTTGGTGAGCCCACGCGCCGGGGCGGCCGACGTGGCGCGAAGGGCGACGTTCGACTGGACGGACTCCAACGGCGCGACGTTCTATACGTTGGAGATCGACGACAACCCGGATTTCTCCAGTCCGGAGATCAAG
Source organism: Phycisphaerae bacterium (assembly GCA_030610965.1). GTDB lineage: Bacteria > Planctomycetota > Phycisphaerae > SM23-33 > SM23-33 > JAUWQU01. Next base: position 6,035 of record JAUWQU010000121.1, on the reverse strand, counting down.
CGGACGCACATCTCGCACTCGGCGCATACGATCAACCCGGATCTGCTGGACGCGAACATCCGATACTCCTGGCGCGTGAAGGCGCATGACAGGAAGCACACTCATTCAACGGACGCCTCGAACAACGCCTTCCGCTTCACAACGGAGAACAAGCCGTTCTCGCCGCTGCTGAAGGCCGTCCGGGGATACGACGGGAAGGCCATCCTGTGGTTCCAGACCGTGAACGAGGCCACGGGCTACACGGTCAAGTACGGGACGACACCCGGGGTGTACACCGGGGCCCTGAAGGGCGTGCGGTCGAGTCCGTGTGTCGTCACCGGCCTGGCGACCGGCAGGACCTACTGCTTCGCAGTCGTCGCGACGAACGGGGACGACGAGAGCTCCGTGTTCAATGAGAAGCGCGCGACGTGTAAGGGCGACACCCATCGGGTCGCCGGCGCCCGGGACGACTTCTCGTACCGCGACGGGCAGCTGGCGGGCAAGGGCTCCGGCGCCGAGCCTGGCTGGGCCGGCGCGTGGCGCAACAGCCGGGGGGCCGGCGGCGTGGTATCCGGCGGCCGGATCCGTGTCGGCGGCAACAGCCGGGTGCACAGAGACCTCGACGCCCCGATCGGCGGCCTGATCGATGCCGGGATTACGTACACCATCAGCGTGGACCTCGCGTTGAGCCGCGAGTGGACCGCGTTCGAAGCCCACAGCGGCGGCGACCGCGACGCCAACCGCGTGATCGCTCTCGCCGCCTATGGCAACCAGAAGCTCGGCATCGGCAGCGCCATGATCGATTTCGACGACGTGACCGGCGTGAAGACCTTCCTGATCAAGATCCGCTTCGGCGCGAGCCCCGCCGATCAGGACACCGCCGAGCTGTTCATCAACGGTGTTTCGCAGGGCGCGGCGGTCGACATCGGCGCCGGCTTCACGTTCGACCGCGTCGGCTTCGCCTCCTTCCTCGGCCCTACGCTCCGGCACGCGGACAACCTCGCGATTGCCCTGGAGTCGTTGGAGACCTGCCCGCACAAGATTCTCTTCGAGACCCATCGCGATGACAACTGGGAACTGTATGTGATGAACGCGAACGGGTCTGACCCGGTCAACCTCACGCGCACGGCCCACATCGACGAGCTATGCCCCCGCGCCTCGCCCGACGGGAAGCGCATCTGTTTCGTTGCGGAGGAAGGAAAGGGCAAGTCCCGGGCTCGTCATGCCTACTATATGAACCTCGACGGCACCGGCCGCAAGAAGATCGCCAACCGCGGGCGCCAGCCCTGCTGGAGCCCCGACGGTGCCACGATCGCCTTCATGAAGGGCAAGTACATCAACTACCGTGAGGGCGGCGGCGCGAACACGGGCCTGTATTTCTACGATCTCAGAACCCGCAAGACAAGGCAGCACACGAACAAGAGAATCGGCGGTCTCTTGAATCCCTGCTGGACGCCCGACGGCAAGTGGATCATCGCCAGCGCCATGGGCGGGCTCGGGTTCTACCACTCCATCGTGGCGATTGAGGTGAATGGGAACCGGGTTGTCGAGCTGCGGTCCTCGAAGCATCCCGTGTGGCAGTGCCGACCCGATGTCAGCCTGGACGGAAAGCACATCGCGTGGGCCAAGGAGCACGAGGGCGACAAGATGTGGATCGAGGTCGGCGATCTGGACATGGAATCGCCGACACCCCGGGTCACGAATCTGCGCCGGGTTGTCGCCGTTCCCTTCCCGATGGAAGTCTATCACGCGGACTGGTCGCCCGACGCAAGGTACCTCGCCTTCAGCCGCGGCTCCAGACCGTCGGGGAGGATGGGAAGGGCGGCATACGTCGTCGGCAGGCGGGCGAAGGGTTGGAATATCTGTGTCGTGGATACAAAGAACCCGGGCACCTTTACGATGTTGACGACCGACGGCAGGAGCAATAAGGAGCCGGACTGGGTCTTCGTGCCTTGCCCGGAGAAGTAAGTGGGGATGAATCAGCGACCTCAGAAGTTGACAGCGGGAGTGATCTGCCTCTGCGTGATCTCCGCGGTCATCTATGGTATCCGGCACGGGACGGTTCGCAGCCGCAGTGAGACCGCGGGCTCGTCGCGCATCATAGAGACGGAGACGGGCGTCAAGATGGTCCTCGTTCCCGGCGGCTCCTTCGAGATGGGAAACGAAAAGGGGCCGCCCGAGGAGAGGCCGAGACACACGGTCCGGGTCGACTCCTTTCTAATGGATCAATACGAGGTCACCCAGGAGGAATACGAAAGGCTTGCCTTCCGCAACCCCTCCCATTTCAAGGACCCCGGCCGCCCGGTGGAGAGGATCGTCTGGGCCGACGCGGCCCTTTACTGCAACGCGCGCTCCCGCGCGGAGGGACTCACTCCCTGTTACGACGAGGAGACGGGGGACTGCGATTTCGACGCGAACGGGTACAGGCTCCCAACGGAGGCGGAATGGGAATACGCCTGCCGGGCGGGGACGGAGACGGACTACTTCTTCGGCCCGGCCCCGCGCGGACTGAGCAGGCACGCGTGGTTCTCGGGCAACTCCTCCAGGAAGACTCATCCCGTGGGGCGGAAGAAGCCCAACCCGTGGGGGCTCCATGACATGTACGGAAACGTGTCCGAGTGGTGCAACGACTTCTTCGATAAGGAGTACTATGCGGTCAGCCCCGAGGAGAATCCGCGTGGACCCGCCGAGAGAAAGAGGACGGTCCTGCGCGGGGGCGCGTGGGACTCCGAGGCAGGCAGCTGCCGGTCATCCCGCCGCGCGGGCGAGGATCCGGGATTCATAGATGCCTGTTTCGCCAGCGACACCATAGGATTCCGTTGCGTGAGGAGGTGTTCGCCGTGAGCTCCTCCTCTGTCCGGACTGCTGCGTTTCCGCCGTCGTCGTCAGCGCGGCGACCACCGGGGGCGATCTAATGCTCTTTCATAGCCGGGAATTCCTCGTCTTCTTCATCGTCGTCTACGTCGTCTACCTGTCCGTCAAGAAGACCCGCTTCATGAATCTGTGGCTCCTGATCGCCTCCTACTTCTTCTACGGCTGGTGGAATCCTCTCTATCTTCTTTTGATCGTCTACTCCACGGCGATCGACTACCTGGCGGGACTCCGCATGGCCGCGGCCGGGAGGAAGAGGGCATGGCTGGCCTTCAGTATCTGCAACAACCTGGGCCTGCTCGGGTTCTTCAAGTACGCGGGGTTTGTTACGGAGAACCTGAACTGGCTGCTCGGTCAGATCGGCGTCTCGTACGTCCTCCCCGCCCCCGACGTGCTCTTGCCCGTCGGCATCTCCTTCTACACATTCCAGTCGATGAGCTACACGATCGACCTCTACCGCGGACGACTGCAGCCGGAACGCAGCTTCATCCGCTTCGCCTCGTTCGTGGCCCTCTTCCCGCAGCTTGTCGCCGGTCCGATCGAACGAGCCGGGGCGCTGCTCCCGCAGCTCGAGCAGGGGCCGCGCGTCCGCCTGACGGACATCAGCGACGGCCTCTCCCTCTTCCTGGTGGGCCTGTTCAAGAAGGTTGCCATGGCCGATTTCCTGGCGCGGTACGTCGATCCCATATACGAGGCCCCCCGCGAATTCGGGAGGGCATCCCTGATCCTGGCCACCTACGCGTTCGCCTGGCAGATCTATTTCGATTTCAGCGGCTACACCGACATGGCTCGCGGCGTGGCCAGGGCCATGGGCCTTCGCCTCAGCCTCAACTTCAACAATCCCTACACTGCCACGGGCCTGCGAGATTTCTGGCGGCGTTGGCATATCAGCCTCTCGAGCTGGTTCCGGGACTACGTCTACATACCTCTCGGCGGAAACAGGAAGGGGAAGTTCACGGCGTACTGCAACATCATCATCACGATGGCAATCGCCGGAATCTGGCACGGTGCCGCCTGGAGGTTCGTATTATGGGGCGGCGTGCACGCGATGGGTGTGGTGCTTACACGCGAATTGGAGGGAAGCGCCCTCTACGGGAGGGTGCCCACGTTCATCAAGCAGGTGCTCACCTTTCATCTCGTCTGTCTCGGATGGGTTTTCTTCCGCGCCCGGGATGTGGGGGAGGCATTCCTCGTCCTCGGGCGCATAGCCGGAGGACCCGCAGGGGGTCTTCGAGAGGCGCCGATCATGATGTTCGTGATGATCCTGGCGGCCTGGCTCTACCAGATCGTTTACAATTCCTCGCTGCAGGGGGTTCTGCAGTGGCGCCCGGTGCGAGTGGGCCTCGTGCTTGCGATGCTCACGTACCTCGTGATGTTTGCGACGCCCGCACATGAACCTTTCATCTACTTCGCCTTTTAGACCATGAACGAAGAGACGGCATACAGCTCCAATTCGGTCAGGCTTTCACCCGGGGAGTGGGCGATTGTGCTGCCGGCCTTTCTGATAGCGGTCTTCGCCCTCTTTCCGTGTCTCTGGAGATCCCTCGAGGACGTCCCGGTGGGCCCGGATTTCCGCCTCGCACAGGACCTGCGGGACGACTACTGGCTGTACCGGGGCTGCACGGAGATCGCCTGCCGGCGCTGCCCTGTGGTCTTCCTCGGGGACTCGGTGATCTGGGGGGCCTACGTCGACAACGACAACACCCTGCCGGCGCATCTCAATCGCGCCCTCGGCGAGGATAGAATCGCGAACCTGGCGGTAGATGGGCTGCACAACGTGGCCATGGAAGGCCTGATGCGCTGCTACGGCGGGGCCATCAAGGGCAAGAGAGTGATGCTGCACTTCAATCCCCTCTGGATGACCTCAAGACGCTACGATCTGCGCGGCGGGCAGGAGCCTCGCATTCATCATCCGCGGCTCATCCCCCAATTCTTCCCTCGGATAGCGTCATACAGAGAGGGGTTTCTCACACGCGTCGGCATAGTCCTCGAGCGGCACATAGCCTTCCTGCGCCTGCAGCACCATTTGAGGCTCTGCTTCCTCGACAACAACGATGTCGCCTCGTGGGTTCTCGAGCACCCCCGGGGGAATCCCTTCGAGCGCTTCTCCCTCTCGATCGATGCGGCCGAAAGAGAGAAGCAGAACGACGACCGCAGTTGGCAAGCGCGGCGAATCAGAAAGCACGATTGGGAATGGATGGGCTTCGAGGAGTCCCTGCAGTGGGCGAGCTTCGAAAGAACCGTCGACAAGCTAGATGCCAGCGGCAACGAAATCCTGCTCGTAATCGGCCCCTTCAACCCATACACCATGACCGACGAGAGTCTCGAACGATTCCGGCGCGTGCAGAGACAGGTCACGGAGTGGGCCGAGAAGAAGGAGATACCATACTTCCTTGTGCCCGACCTGCCGAGCCGCATGTACGCCGACGCCAGCCATCCGCTCGCCGAAGGGTATGCCCTGATCGCCGAGGAGATGCTGGCCGACCCGAAGTGCAGAGAATGGATGGGCCAATAGGCAGACCGTGGTCGCTCAAGAGAGGAGGCTCGAGAATGTTGAAGCGAGCGGCTACCCATAAGAGCCGCAGGTACCGGTCAGTGGAGAAGAGCATGCCCGGTCCCGGATCGTACTGGATAGGAGATGACGAGAGAATGGAATTCGAGGTAGAGCTCGAAGATGGTCCGCACCTTTGCAGCCTCGTCCTCGTTGAGCAGGAGGCGTCCACCAGCCGGATCGACATCGTAACCAAGCACTGGCGTGCCGCCAGTCCATTTGCCCTTACGCCGAGCCCCGGCCATCTTGTCGCGTGTTCGCTCGGAGATGATCTCTCGCTCGAACTGGGCGAAGGAGAGCAGGATATTGAGCATCAGTCGGCCCATCGACGTGCTGGTGTTGAACTGCTGAGTCACGGAGACGAACGAGCAGTCCTGCTTGTCTAGCACTTCCAGTATACGCGCGAAGTCCAGCAACGACCGGCTGAGGCGATCCACCTTGTATACGACGACGCAGTCGACCTTGCCGGCCTCGATGTCTTGCAGGAGCCGCTTGAGGGCCGGGCGCTCCATATTTCCGCCGGTGAATCCGCCGTCGTCGTAGCGCTCGGGCAGGCACTCCCAGCCTTCGTGCCGCTGGCTGGCGATGAACGCCTCGGCCGACTCCCGCTGGGCGTCGAGGCTGTTGAACTCCT
>JAUWQU010000698.1 GCA_030610965.1 Phycisphaerae bacterium | reverse complement strand
GATGGGGCAAGCCCTGGCGTTCCAGGCCGAGAAGAAGAACCTGGAGCTGGTCTACGAGGTAGCTCCCGACGTGCCGGACTGGCTGCTCGGCGACCCCTGCCGGGTTCGCCAGATCCTCACGAACCTCGTGGGCAACAGCATCAAGTTCACCGAGGCCGGCGAGGTATTCGTCAGCGTGGCTGTCGAGTCTTGCCGAGACGACAGCGTTTGCGTGCGCTACTCCGTTCGCGACACGGGCATCGGCATCTCCCAGCAAGAGCAGGAGAGGATCTTCAGCGCCTTCGAGCAGGCTGACGGCTCGACCACTCGCAAGCACGGCGGCACGGGGCTGGGCCTGACCATCTCCGCACAGTTGTCCAGGATGATGGGCGGGAGGATATGGGTCGAGAGCGAGTTGGGCAAAGGCAGCACGTTCCACTTCACCACCGAACTGCGAGTCCACGACTGCCCGCTGGTATCCAGCCCGCCGCCGGGAATCGACAAGATCGAGGGCCTGCGAGTGCTGGTCGTCGACGACAATGCCACGAACCGCAGTGTGCTGCGGCGGATCGTCGGCCATTGGTCCATGTCGGCCGAGGAGGCTAACAGCGGCCAGATGGCACTTGATCTGCTGCGAGAGGCCCAGGGCCAGCACAGGCCGTTCTCGCTGGTCCTGCTGGACGTGAACATGCCCGGCATGGACGGTTTCGAGGTGGCTGGGGCGATCCGCCAGGATACGCTGCTGAGCGGCACGACGATCATGATGATCTCCTCGTCCACGCGTCAGGGCGACCACGAGCGGCGCCGCCAACTCGGCATCGTTGAGCACCTGGCCAAGCCCGTCAGGCAGTCGGCGCTGCTCAAGGGGATCCTGGCGGCCCTGGATGCAAACGCCGGCAGCGACGGCAAGCAAGCATCCGCCGCCGTCCAGTCCGGCGCCATCCGAAAGGTCCACATCCTGCTTGCCGAGGACAACCTGATTAATCAGCGCCTGGCCGTCCGTATGCTCGAAAAGGCCGGGCACTCCGTCGTGGTGGCCGACAACGGCATCCATGCCGTCCAGGCCTGGCAGTCCGAGCCGTTCGACCTGGTCCTGATGGACGTGCAGATGCCCGAAATGGACGGCTTCGAGGCCGTCGCCGAGATCCGCAGGCAGGAAGAGCAGGACCCCGACAGGCCGAGAACCCCCATCGTCGCGCTGACGGCCCACGTCTTGAAGGGCGACCGCGAGCGATGCCTGGCCGCCGGCATGCAGGACTACGTCTCCAAACCCATCAAGCCGAAGGCACTCTTCAGGGCTATCGAGAACGTCATGCCCGCCAACCAGGCCCAGGCGCCGTTCGACCTGGCCGCCGTCATGCAGCGACTCGGCGGCGACGAGGACCTGCTCCATGAGATAGCCGACGCGATGCGGCAGATCGGCCCTGAACTAATGGCCGACATCTCAAAGGCGATCGCCGAAGGCGACAACAGGAGAATCGCCGAAGCCGCCCATTCCATCAAGGGCTCGGCGGGAAACTTCAGCGCCAAGGCCACCTTCGAGGCCGCCATGAACCTCGAACAGGCCGCCAGGCAGTCCGACGCCCGGCAGATCGAGGCCCAATGGCGGACACTCCAGGACGAGATGCCCCGCCTGCTGGCCGCACTTGCGCAATACGCTGAGCGGCACCAAGCCCAGAAAGCCTGACGCACTGTCAAACCTGAACGCATCGGCGCGGCGGCTCCTTTCGACAGGGGTTGCGGCGCCCTTTTCATTGCCTCTCCGGCCCCAGAGCCCCAGGAATATGATTTCAGGAATGTCATTGCGGCCAGCCGGTTGTATAATTCGAAAACGAGTGCCGCAGCCGGGATTTACCGGTAGGCTATGCGTTGGCTCTCGCCGTCCCGACAGACCGGATCGGCCGAGGCCACAACCAAGACGGACCCGATGGACAGGTCCATCGGGCTCTCCGTTGCAGCTTCATGTTGGCCGGCGTGGACAAGGAGATTGCGATGCGTCGATTGATGACAGGTTGGATTCTGCTGATAGGGATCATGTTGTTGAGCACTGTCCTTGCGGGCTGCGGCATCTGCTGCCCGTGGCCGAGGACCGTTCCCGACGCTCCGATAGTGCAGTTGCCGCCGCAGGAGCCGGCGCCGTATCAGCCGCCTCCGCTACCGGTTGAGCCGACGCCTCTGGTGATTCCGGCCCCCGCGCCCGTGCTTCCTCCGCCCCCTCCGCCGCCGCCGACTATCGAGGTGCCGCCAGTTGTCGCCAAGGCCATCGAGGACCTCGGCACGAAGTACCCGGGCCTGTTTACGTTCGACAGGGCGCGGGGCCTGTTCCTGTTCAATTCCGACATCACGTTCGATTCCGGTTCGGCCATTGTAAAGCCGCGGGCCAGGGAAGCGCTGATGTCACTGGCTGATATTCTAAGCGGCGACCAGGCCAAGGACCGCGTGATGACGATCATCGGCTACACCGACACCGACCCCGTCCGCAAGGCAAGGACAGTTGCCCATCTCAGGGCGCTGGGAAAGCCAGCCAGCAACAAGGGCCTCAGCGAGGCCCGAGCCGAGGCCGTGGCCGCGGCGCTCAGTGCCGGCGGCGTCGCGAAAAGCCGCATGGTCACCAAGGGCAAAGGCACGGCCGACTCGGTCGCGAGCAACCGCACCGCCGCCGGAAAGGCCAAGAACCGCCGGGTCGAAATCTACCTGACGCCGATGGGCTGACAAACCGTTAAGAAACAAACCATCCGGCAGTACCGAAGGCCCGCCAAGCCGGTGAACTGACGAAGAAGCGATCGCCCCGGCCATCGGGGCCATCGGCGACAGATACCACAATCGCCCTTGCGAGACAGCTATGTAGTTATCTGGCCCCGAAATCGTATCTTGCGCGCTCGGCCGGCACTCCAAAACCCACTGCGGCGCTATCGAACCACCCACTTGCGTGCTTGGCCGCCACACTAAAACAGCACTTGGCGCTATCGCAGCACCGACTTGCGCGCTCGGCCGGCAGTCCAAAAGTCCTCTTGGCGCTCTCGCCGCGCGCACTTGCGCACGGGG
>JAUWQU010000084.1 GCA_030610965.1 Phycisphaerae bacterium | reverse complement strand
ACCCCGACGACACCCCCTGCACGGGCGGTGAACAGATCGCTTGCGACGACAACTGCAAAGACACCTTCAATCCGAGCCAGAGCGACGGCAACAGTGACGGCCAGGGAGACGCCTGCGCCGACGACGATGACTGGTGGGTGCGAGCGGGGGTGGCCTACGTGTTGCGCTACGTGCAAGAGCCGCAGACCGGGGACAACGCCGCCGAGACCATCGAGAACTTCCTGGCCGAGAAAAGCGTGTTCGGGCGCAACCGCTTCCGCAACGCGTTGACGGCCATGGCCAAACGGGGCGACGCCAGCAAGGCCATCGTCAAGGCGCTCATCGAAGAATCCCGTAGCGAAGATGGTTTCAACGCGGGCATGGCGGTCGGCGCGCTGGGCGAGATAGGCCCGAACGCCAAGGCCGCCCTGCCCATATTCGCCGAAAAGCTCGCCAGGGCCAAGGCGAACCTCGCCAAGGCCACCGACTCCGGCAAGAGGAAGCAATTCGAGAAACAGGTCAGGAACTGGGAAGGGGTCATCGGCCGTCTGAACCCCCCAGCCCGCCCGGCCAAGACCAAGCCGCCTCGCAATCGCAAGAAGCGGAAGTAGAGATCGCTTAAAGAAACAGCGACAGAGCGACTCAGATAAGGAACGCGACCGGTGAAGACCAACCTGACCTATGCGATTCTCGCGGCCGCGATGCTTACGCTCATTGGCGCCGCCGCCGACGCCGCCGAACCGCCACTGCGCTTGGCGAACATCCTGCCCGACCCCATGGTCCTGCAGCGCGACAAGGCCGCCCGCATCGCCGCCGTTATCGCCGACCTCCGGCAGAGCGACAAGGACCTGCACAGCAGGCGCGGCGGCAACCCCGAAATCGACAAGAAACTCGCCAAGCTCGAAGCGGCCCTCAAAGCCGTCGAAGCCGAGATCGACAAGCTGGCGAACTAGACGCCCCTGCCCATCGGCACAGGCGCCAAAAAGGAGACTCACCGTGACTCACGCACGAAACGCGATGTTCGCATCCCTGGTAGTACTGGCAAGCATCCTTTCGCTGACAGCCGCCGGCGCCCGCGCGGCCGGCAAGGCCAAGGGCCCCGTGAAGGTGTTCATCCTGTCGGGCCAGTCGAACATGGAAGGCAAGGCCGTGGTCAGCACGCTTGACGCGGTCATCGACGATCCGAATACGCACGAGCAATTCAAGCACCTCAAGCCCGACGGCAAGTGGCTCGTGCGCGATGACGTGTGGGTCACCTACCTGGACCGCAAGGACAAAGCCCGCGCCGTTCCGGCCTACGGCCCGCTTTCGGTCGGTTTCGGCAGCCCGAAGCAGGCCCGCGACGAGAACCGCAAGAGGATCCCGGTCAAGACCATCGGCCCGGAACTGGGCATCGGGATGGCCCTGGGCGACCATTGCGACCAGCAGGTGCTGCTGATCAAGGCGTGCTGGGGCGGCCGGGCCGTGAAGTACTCCTTCCGCCCGCCCAGCGCCATGCCCACCGACGAGCAGGTCAAGGCCCAACTGGCCGCCATCAAGGCGAAGAAGCCCGATGCCGAAGTGACCTTCGAATCCCTCAAGGCCGGCTACGGCTCGGACTACCGCAAGATCCTCTCCGAGACCCAGAAGGTGCTCGGCGACATCAAGAAGTACTTCCCCGACTACGATGATGGGCAGGGCTACGAGATCGCCGGCTTCATCTGGTTCCAGGGCTGGAATGACGGGGTCGGCGGCGGCAATCCCGATTACGTCGAGCAGATGAGCCACTTCATCCGCGACATCCGCAAGGACCTCAAGACGCCGAAGATGCCGTTCGTTATCGGCGAGTTGGGCACCGATGGCCCCGGGGCCGAAGGCTGGGTCGCCACGTTCCGCAAGCAGCAGGCCGAGATCGCCGCGATTCCCGAGTTCAAGGATAACGTCCGCCTTGCCAAAACGGCGCATTGCTGGCACAAAGGCCCTTACGACATGCAGAGCAAATGGGATGCGTTCCGCAAGTTGGGAAAGGCCAACGAGGCAAAGCCCGCCGATGACCCCACGCGGATCACCCCGGGCAAGTTCTTCCAGATCAACTGGGTGCAGAAGTACAAAAAGGAACTGGCTTACACCTCCGACAAGCGATACCACTACAATGGCTCCGGCCGAAGCTACTACGAGATGGGCCAGTCGATGGGCAGGGCCATGGCAGAGTTGCTCAAGTAATGACCTGGGTTGGGCAATTCAGCCCCGACATCGCCCCGCGTAACGACAAAGACATAAGAAGGGCTTTCAGATGCTGAACAATAAGCTCATGGCCGTCGCAATGCTGTGCCTGACGCCCGCCGTCGCGGCGCGGGCGGCCGAGAAGAAACCGATCAAGGTTTATCTGATGGCCGGGCAGTCCAACGCGGAAGGCCACAACTACTTCGGCAAAGAATGCACCGAGCGGCACCCCGATATCGACAAGCCGCGCGACGACGCGTGGTGCATCTTCTCCGGCAAGAAGATCTCCGGCCCGTTAGGCCCCGGATTCGGCGGCGGGCCGGGCGCGTCGAACGTCTTCGGCCCGGAAATGGTCATGGGGCGGATCCTCGGCGATGCCATCGAGAATCCCATCATCTTCTTCAAATCCGCTACCGGCGGCACGCAACTGCACACGCGATGGCGTCCGCCCAGCGCGGTCAAGCGGGCCGGCGGCGAAGTGGGCGACCTCTACAAACGCATGATGCGCCGCTTCCATCGTTTCCTGGCAAATCCCAAGGTGGAATACCCGCAGTATGACGGCCGCGAGATCGAAATCGCCGGGTTCATCTGGTTCCAGGGCGAAAACGATTCGCTCGCCCAGGTGGACCCCAACGATCCGAACACGGGCTTCTGGAATTACTACGAAGAAAACCTGCGCGACCTGGTCCACGACGTCCGCACGGAACTGGCCGTGCCCAAGCTGCCCGTGTTGATCATCCAGATCGGCCCGGCCCCCGTGTGGGACCGCAAAGGCGGAGGCAAGGTGATCCGCGCCGCCCAAAAGAAAGTAGCCGAGGAGGATGAACACGCCGCGTGGATATCGACCATGGACCTCCATCCCAAGGCTCACTACAACACCCCTGGCATGATCACGATCAGCGAGCGGGCCGCCAAAGCGATGCTGCCGTTCGCCAAGGCCACGGTGGCCCAGCACAACGCCAGGACGCGCAAGGCAGGCGAGAAGTACACCGCCAGGCCCGAGCCTGCGAAGTCCGACTACGACCTGGCCAAGCTCACCGAAGGCCTGGTCGGCTATTGGCCGTTCGATGAAGGCAAGGGCGCGACCACCGAGGACCACGCCGGCAGCGCCGACGGCAAACTCGTCGGCGGCCCCGCGTGGACCGAAGGCGTGCTCGGCCAATGCGTGCAACTGACCGGCCGGCAGCACGTGAAGCTGCCCGGCTACAAGGACGTGCTTGGCCCGAGCGGCAATATCGAGAACCTGAGCGTTTCCTACTGGTATCGCACCAACTATTACGGCTGCGGCCGCATCGGCAAGGGTGTCGGCAAGGAAGTCGAGCGAGGCCCGGACAACTGGTACTACAGCCGTACCGCCAACGCCACCGGCTGGGACGCCATGTGCCACGGCACCAAGGGCGGCGTGTTCATGACGGTCGGCTTCAAGGGCGGCACCAAGGGCTTCAAGTTCAACGGCGGGCCGGGCAATGTCATCTCGGACGGAAACGAATGGTATCACGTCGTCGTCATCTACGACGGCTCGCGGAAGGCGTTTGAGATCTACATCAACGGCAAGAAGGCCCCCAAGGGCGGCAAGAAGAAGAAGGATGCGCTTTTCGGCACGCTCGACAAGCCGTTCTGGGGCATCCAGGATGAGAACCACATCCTCCCGGCCAAGGACGCCATCCTGACCATCGGCGAACTTGAAAAGATCGACCGGCAGTTCGAGGCCTTCGATGAAGTGGGCATCTGGTCGCGCCCGCTGACCGAGGACCAAGTGCTCGCACTTTATAACAAAGGCCGCGGCGTCTCGCTGGCCAAGTAAGTCATGCGCGAACCGCCGCGGTTTCCATAAAACCGGTTACTCATCACGAAAGGCAACCTCACATGCATACGAGAACGCTGATTCTTGCTCTTCTGGCGGGCCTGTTGTCGGCCGGCAACCTGTATGCCAAGAAGCCCAAGGGCGACCAGCCCATGCCTGCCTACCAGGTCGGCGTCACCGGCATTTTTGTCGTCCCCGCCAGGGACAAGCCGCAAGTGACGGTGGACTCTACCTATCCGTCCAGCCCGGCGGCGGGGAAGTTCGAGAAAGGCGACGTGATTCAGGCCGTCAACGGCGTCAAGCTCGCCCTGCCCGACTCGCGCGTGCAGTTGGGCAACGCGATCACCGCGGCCGAGGCGGGCGACGGCAAGATGAGCTTCACCGTCAATCGTGGCGGCTCGACCGTGCAGGTGGAGCTCGCCATCCCCGTGCTCGGCGCGTACGGCAAGACCTGGCCGGCGGATTGCCCCAAGACGCAGAAGATAGTCGACGCCGCGGCGGCTCGCGCGGTAAAGCGATTCAAGTCTGGTGATATCAAATTCCCCGGCCGCGAAGGGCCGCTGAACGTGCTGTTCCTGCTATCCACCGGCAAGCCGGAACACACCGAAGCGGTCAAGGACGTGGTCCAGGCGTATGCCAAGTCGGGTGCAACCCCGCGCAGCCATACCTGGAACAACGGCTTCCTGTCGATCGCGCTGGCCGAGTACTACCTGCGCACCGGCGACAGACTGGCCCTGCGGCCACTGCAGAAAATCGTGGACGATTCTTACGAGCGAATGACACACGGCGGATGGGGCCACTGGGACTACCCCAACCCCGGTTACGTGCGCAGCGGCCTGGTCAACGCGGCGGGCGGGCCACTGTTCGTCGGCATGGTCCTGGCTCGCGAGTGCGGCCTGGAGATGAGGGATGCCGATTTCAGGAAGAACCTGAAGTACTTCTACCGCTTCGTGGGTTTCGGCGGCGTGCCCTACGGCGACCAGCGCCCCGGCGGCGGACCTGCCACCAACGGCAAGAGCGGCATGGCGGGCGTGGGGTATTCGCTGCTTGCCGAACCGTATTACCAGATGGCTGCACAGCAGTACGCCGTCGAACAGGCGGACTCGTACCACGGCTTCGAGGGCGGCCATACCGGAAACATGACCAACGTGCTCTGGCGCGGGCTCTGCGCGGTGCATGTTCCCAAGGACATGCAACACCACTACCGCCGTCACATGGATGAACTGCGGTGGTACTACGAACTGTGCCGCCATCCGGCCGGCGGATTCCGGATGCTGCCGACCAAGGGTGGCGAGGCGCGTTACACCGCGCAGGAATGGGGCATGTGCATCGGCCTGACGTACACGGCCCCGTGGCGCAACCTGCGCATCACCGGCGCCGAGCCGACCAAGTACAGCAAGGTCAAGCCGGTCGGCAAGGTGATGGAGAAGGACCCCGCCTTCGTGACGACCCAACACGCCGAGGGCTGCAAGGAGTCGGACTTCGAGGATATCGATACGATCTGCGCCACGATGAAGTGGAACGCCAGAAGGCCCTTCTACAAGCGGCGCAAGACGCCAACCGATCCGCTGCAGAAGGTCAATGCGGATGACGCGCTCCCGTCGATTGGCTACATCGTCAAGCATTTCAGGCACTACAACCCGGCAGTGCGCATCCAGGCTACCGGCGCTATCGGCTACCATGGCGACAAGGCCATCCCCGAAATCCTCAAGGCTCTCGACAGCAGCGACGCCCGCGTCCGCCGGGCCGGGCTCGAGGGCCTGACCGGCTATCACAGCTTCTTCATGGAAAAGGCGCCGTTCACGTACACTTTCGCCGGCGTCGCCAAGGTCGTGCCCCGAATCCTGGAAATCATGCAGGATCCGCACTCGGACATGTGGGAAGTCGAGGGGGCGCTTTGGGCGATGAGCACGGCTGACCCGAAGACTATCGCCAGCCACCTGCCGCTGCTGACAAAGTTCCTCAACCACGATGAATGGTGGGTGCGATCGGCGGCGTTCGTGGCGATCTCCGATGCGGGCCCCCTGGCGGCGCCGGCCATGGGCGACCTGTTCGACACCTTCGCCAAGGCCTCGCACGTCAGTGCCCGTAACGACTACGGCAAGCGGCTGGCGCGATTGATCACCGAGGACAAGGTCGCCATGACTCCCGCCGTCCGCGAACAAGCGGTGCGGACGCTCGGCGAGGACCTGGTCGATCTGACCGACCGCGAGCCCAGCTACGTCCGGCGCGGCGGGGGCTACTACGAGATCGGCAACGTCCGCCTGCTGATGCTGTTGGGCCGCGGCGAGTTGGGGCTCATCACCGACGATATCAACCAGGAGTTGGCGCGGCTCGGCGATCCGAATATCGAAATCTTCAAGCGGACCAACTACCAGAACCTGGCCTGGCTGCTCGTCGGCGACAAATGGGGCAACCCGGGCCTGATCAACGTGATCGAGAGAATGGACCCCGCCGCCCAAGCCAAGCTGATGCCCGGCCTCAAGGCACTGCTGGCCGGCGGGCTCGACAAGATGTTCAACCCGAAACGCAAGGGCAAGGAACTCGTCCCGGCCATCGCGAAGATGAAGCTGAAGGTCGCAAAGATGGTCGCCGAATACGAGAGCAAGCACCCCAGGGTGCGCCCGTATCCGGTCAAGTAAGTGCCGCTCAGAGACGGCCACCAAAGCAAACAAGAACGCATCGGTGAGCAAGCCGCGCAGCGTCGCGCCGGCACTGGCCTCCACCATCCGCCTGTCGGCCGGCCTGACAGAAAAACGCCCGCCACGGAATCGGTCACGACCGTCCGCGGCCCATCGCTCAATATGGCCGGGACACATTCATAGCGTGCCCGTAAGGGCATATCCGATGGCAACTGGCCGGCTTCCGTGCCCACACCCATTTAATAGGCGACTGTCCCGCGTTTCCTCGTCTGGGATCGACGCTAGCTGACTCGTGCGCCCAGCCAGCCGTTGTCGTTCAGCACCATCCACGCGATCTGGATATGCTCTTCTTGAAACATCCGCTTGCGATTGCCCCATGCATAAGTCTGGACGATTGCCTCTTCAGGCGTAGTGGCGATTTCGCGCGTAGCTACCCAATGGACCGTGGCGAGCAACTCCATCCCGAACGCCGTTTCGAATCCCTCTAGCAATTCGCCAACCCGGTTGAACCGCCGCTGCACAGCGGGATGGTCCTTCAAGACCTCCTCCGCCTGAGTCATTGCATCGGACTTCGGCTCAATCTCTTTGTCCGGTCGGTCCGACGCATCACCGTAGCCCGTGATGAAATGGCCGTCGATGTGCGTCAGCAGGTGGCGCAAGTTCTCGGCGTACGGTCCGTAGGGTCCCTTCGTGTAGTTCAGTTTCAATGGCTGGCCGGCCTCCTGCATGAAATACATCAACTTGTGGATTTCGAGCAACGTCACGTACGGGTCCATCACGGCGGCCAAATATCGCCGCATCAAACCAAGCAGCGCCGCCCGCCCCTTGGTCATGTTGGGCCGCTTCTCGAACTTCGCGATCTGCTCGGCGGACGGGGCGCCCTTCGGCTCGTAAACCAGCACACGGACATCCGGCAATTCGGCGAAGGCCTGGCGAATCCGAGGCAGCACGTCCTTCCATTCAAGCCCACCCAAGCCGCACCCGAGCGGCGGGACCGCAACCGACCGAAGTCTCAAGCGGCGGACTTCTGCCACGAGTGCCTGCAATCCGGACTCAATGTCCGCGATCCTGCTCTTGCCCTTCCAGTGGCTCTTCGTCGGGAAATTGATGACGTAGTGCGGATTTTGAATTCGGTTCAGGTCATAGACATGCACCCGTCCCGGCTGGAGTTCGCCGCGCTTGCAAGCGGCCTCGTATGCCCTAAACATGTCCGGGAACGTCTTCTGAAATTGCAGCGCGATCCCTCGACCCATGACGCCAACGCAGTTTACGGTGTTGACAAGCGCTTCAGCGTCCGCGTTAAGGATGTCGCCATGCATCAACTCAATCATGGCCAGCCCTCTATTCAATAGTACCACTCTTGCTCGACCTTTACGACCGGCTGGTGATTCGCATCGCCAATCGCCTGGTTAACCTGAGTGGCCGTCCTTGTATTTACTACGCCGATCTTCTCAACCAGTTGCCACGGAAACGACTCGTAAACCAGGAATTCGGCCTGTTTACGCTCTCTGACGGCCAGATCCCGCCAATCCGCTGCTTGGACGGCCGACCAGTCTACCCGATTTAGATCGGATAGGTCAGAGTAAAACTTGGTTACGAACGCGCCGGCGTTGCCGTTGCTGAAGGCCCACCACACGTGACTGGACTTTGCCCATGCAACCGTTGCAGCTAGGTCGGCCTGCAGATGCACAATCGGCTCCTGTCCCCCCCGGTAGTCGATATCCGGATGATTACCACGGCACAAGATGTAAAGCATGACGGAGCGAGGGCAGAAATAGAACGGCACATACTCGCCCACCTTGGTTCCTTGATGGCAGGCCACTTCGATTTCCATCAACCGGCGTTGTTTGATCCGGGACATGCCCACAATCTGGCAGTCCAGCCCCTTAGCAAGGCGGGCAGCGTCCGACCACAGCACCTGATCTCCGACAATCCCAGCCAGATTGCTGACGGGGGTGATGTGGAAGATCTTCTGGTCTTGGGGCACGGTCGTCACGATCATCAGCTCCGCTTCCTAGTCATCTGCCTAATCAGCCATGGACGGCTATCATCTCAGATGCTTTCCAGCGAATCAAGAATGCCGCACCAGAACGTCTTCTTGTTCAAGAAAACCAGCGTAAACAGGAAAGGCTCTGCCACCCAGCAATCGTTTGGTAACCCGTGAACGCTAGCCGGGCCGTGCGCCCAGGCGAGGGGGGCGGAGAATCTTCAAACCCGGGCCAACGTCGGGCGTTTTGTCGCGTCCTGATGCTATCTGACGCCTCTTGTCGATTACTGCCGGAGGTGGGACTCGAACCCACACGACCTTGCGGCCACGGGATTCTGAATCCCGCGCGACAACGGGCACCGCGCAGTTCGGGCACACCTCCACAAAACCGTCTGTCGGAATGCCCGACCAGGCATAGGGCTTTCTGCGGCACACTAGCCAGATTACCAGCCCGTATCGAAACACTCTCGTGTCCCGACGCTTCCAATCCGTAAAGCACTTATTAAAAGCATGTTACTGCGACTGGACTCACTGAGGGTGTGTCCCGACGAATCAGAGAGGATCGGGCCGGTAAGAGAGGAAATCGGTCTATCTCGGCGTTTTCGGGGCGGGTGAGTCCCGTCGCGAGCGGCGCGGGTGGGCCAGCGGAAAGCGCCGAAAGCCTTTGTCCAAGCGTAGATAACGAAGCGGCCCGCCGGAGTCATCCAGCGGGCCGGTTTTAGATAGAGAGCGTTTCGCAAGGATACCCTCCCAGGAGGTGGGGGAGATAGAACTCTGG
>JAUWQU010000673.1 GCA_030610965.1 Phycisphaerae bacterium | reverse complement strand
CCTGCCATACTGCCGGCTGAAGGCAGCGAAGGTGGCCTGGGACGCTTTCCACTGGTCAGTCAGGGCCTCGCACTCGCCGCGCCGGATCAGGGCCGAGGCGTGGTCGTCCGTGCCGGCCTTGGCGGCCGCGACGGCCTGGGTGAAATGCACCAGCGCCGCGCCGTACTCCTTCATCCGCATGCGGGCCTCGCCGGCCTGGAACGCCGCCGACGCGATCATCACGCCGCCGCCCTTGATCTTGCCCATTTCCTCGAACGCCTTGGCGCTCAGGGCAGGCTTGTTGGCCTTATTGTAGCTCCAGCCCAGCAGGTACAACGCCCGCTCACGCAGGGCCGGCGAGTCCATGGCCTTCTTGAGGTCCACGCCGATCAGCCCGGTCATTCTCGCTATGACCTGGTCGTACTGCTTGGCCTCGAACTCGAGCTTGGACAGGTCCACCAGCACGTCGGGCAGCAGTTCGCTCTTGGGATATCTCTGGATGAAGGTCTTGTAGGTGGCCGACGCCTTGGCGGCCCGGGCGGCAGGGTCCTTGCCGTCGCGTTCTTCGCATCGCCCCTGCCAGCAGAGGGCATCGTCGGCCTTGTCGCTCTTGGGGTACTTCGATTGGACGGCCTTGAGGTGGCCCAGGGCCTCGGCGGGCTTTTTCAGCCTGGCGTAACACAGGCCGATGTAGTACGTCGCCTGGTCGGCCTTGGGGTGCTTGGGGTTGGCCTTGAGCAACTCGTTCAGCGTGGACAGGGCCGGCGCCAGTTGGCCTTGGCGGATCTGCAGGATGGCCGCCTGCAACTTCGCGTCGGTGGCGAAGGCGTGCTTGGGGTATCTGGCCAACTCGGCAAAGTACTTCGACGCGTCGGCCTGGCGGTCCTGTTTCAGCGCGATCCACGCCAGATAGTATTCGGCGTCGCCGTCACGTTCCTGGCGCAGGTTGCCGTAGCTGTTTTTCGCCTCGAGCAGGACGGCCCGAGACTCGTCGAGCCTTCCGGCCTCGTACAAAATCCGCCCCATCGCAACTCGGGCGATCTGGAGATACTTGTAAGCTTGAGCCGCCTTGTCCTTCCGCCGCGAAACCTTCCTTTTGCCGCCTTGCTTGCCGACCTTCGCGAAACCCTTGGCGGCATCCTGCACCTTGCCTACCGACTGGCCGTAATGGTCGACTATCAGGCTCTTCAGCGTCGCCAGCGCATCGTCGATCTGCTTGTCGCGCTCGTATGCCAAGCCAAGCGCGTAAAGGGCGGCGTCGACGTTGAGTTGTTCGGGCTTCTCCGCAATGAACGTCTCGAAGGCCTTGATGGCCTTGGGCCAGGCGCCGGCCTGGAAGGCACAATCGCCCGCGAGATACCACGCCCGGTCGAAGACGGCCGCCTTGTGGTCGCCGGCCAGCACGACCTCGATATTCTCGGCCGCCGGAGCCCACTTCTTCAGGTTCGAGTAGAGTTGCGCCCGCCGCAGGTGGGCCAGCAGGGCGTCCTTGTGTTTCGGGGCGGCCTTGATGAACACGTCGTAGGCCGCCAGGGCCTCGGGTTCCTTTTTCAGCAGCAGCAGGTTCTCCGCCTTGAGAAACAGCACGTCGCTGAGGCTCGGGTCCTTGGAGTATTTCCGGGCGAACGCCTCGCAGACTTTCAGGCTCTGGTCGTATTGGCCTGCGCGGTGCTGGCAGAATGCCTGGAGGCGCATGAAATCCATGGCCTCGTCGCCGGTGGCGACGGACTGGGCTCGGACAAAGGCGGCGGCCGCCTGGTCATGCCGGCGCATCCCCATGTATGCTATCGCCAACTCGTTAATCATCGCCGGCAGCAAGGGGTCCTTCGCGAATCGAGACTCGACGCTCTTGAGGATGTTTGCCGCCTGCGAGGGGTTGTTGTTGCGGGCGTGCATGCGCGCGTACCACAGGACCGCGGCCGGCATGAGAGGGCTGCCTCGGCCGGTCGCCAGCGGGCGAAGGATCGCCTCGGCCTTGGCGTATTCCTTCAACTCGATATGCGCACGGCCGATATACAGGTTCGCCTCCGAGCCCAACGTGGTCTTGGGGTAGGCCTTGCGGAAGTCCGTCAGCGCCGCGATCGAGTCGACGTACTTATCCAGCAGGAACAGCACCATGCCGTAGTTGTAGTGGGCGTACTCGCTGAACTCGCCCTTCTGCGCGGTGGCGGCGCGTTTGTACAACTCCGCCGACTCGGGCAGCTTGTCCGAGTAACGCAGGCACTCTGCCAGATGGAACGTCGCCCGATGGACGAGGGACGCCTCCTTGCTGGCCGCGATGATCTTCTTCAGCATCGCGGCGGCCTCGTCGTATTGCTTGAGTTTCGCCCGCGCCACCGCGCCCTGGTAGCGAATCCGCGGCGTGTATGGCGAGGTGGGCGCAAGCTTGCCCGCCTGGTCGGCCACCTTGATCACCTCGGCCCACTTGTCCTGGAGAAACAGCGTCTCTATCAGAGCTGTCCGCGCGTTGGCCGTCTGGGCCGAGGCGGGGTCTTTGGCGTTCTTGACCGTCCAGCCGAAGGCCTTCTCGGCTTCGGCGAAACGCTTCTGCTCCAGCAAACACGCCCCCCACAGATTGTGCAACTGGTCCTGCGCGGCTATCTCGCGATGACCTGCCAGCGACTTAAACAGCGGCTCGGCCTCCTTGATCTGCCCGAGGTTGTAGAGGCTGATCGCCAGGCCCCATTTCGCACGGGGGACCTTGGCGTGCGAGCCGTACTTCGACAGGAAAGTCTTGTACTCGGTGGCCGCCAACTTATAGAACCGACGCGAACAAAGCGAGTTGGCGCTGTAATACAGGTCCATGGCCGGGTCTTTCTCGGCCAGGGCACGGTCCCCGCAGGCCCACACCACCACCAACAACGCCCATACCATCAACGATAGGATCTTATCTCGATGCATATTGGCTTCTCCAAGTGGTTTAACATCCTACTCGTCCGCAAGGCTCTGCGAAACGAAGAATAGAGTTAGGCCATCCAGCCACGGAGAGAATCCCTGCAAATTGCGCGGTTCGCCGCGCTCTGGAGGCCCCCAATCACCCCCGGCCGGGCGCCAATTTGCCCCTTTCTGCCCTCCCCGGCGCGTCCCGGCGCGTCCCCGCGAGGCTCCCGACGCCCCTCCGGACCCTCTTCCAGGCCCTCCTGAGG
>JAUWQU010000226.1 GCA_030610965.1 Phycisphaerae bacterium | reverse complement strand
GCTGCCGCGGGTGCATTTGGTTGTGTCGTTGCTGAAACGCTGGCTGATGGGCACGCTTCATGGAGGCGTCCAACCGGAGTACTTGGGCTACTACCTCGACGAGTTCACGTTCCGCTTCAACCGCCGTACGTCGAGATCTCGCGGCAAGCTCTTTTATCGTCTTCTCCAGCAGGCCGTGCAGGTAGGGCCAACGACCTACCGAGATATCGTCTCACCCCCAGATATTGGGGGTGGTTGAGTCAAGTAAATACCCAGTATCCGCAATTGGCAGGCGGCTATAGTGAAACGTGACGGATAACGCGTAATGGACAATCGTTGCATACAAGGTTTGGGTTCTTTGCCGGCGGCCGTCCGCGGGTGCGTGCTGACGATAGGCAACTTCGACGGCGTGCATGTCGGGCACCGGCGGATAATCGACGTGGCGGCCCCGCTGGCCAATGGTGGGGCGGTGGTGGCCATGACGTTCGACCCGCCGCCGGACCTGGTGCTTCGCCCGGCCGACCCTCCGCTTCGCCTGGTGCCCCAGGCCGTCAAGCGCAGCCTGCTGCTCGCTGCCGGGTGCGACTTCGTGGTGACGGTCCCGGCCAACCTTGAGATGCTCTCGATGACGCCCGATGAGTTCGCTCAGCGGATCATCATCGACGCCTTAGCCCCGCGGCACGTGGTTGAGGGCCCGAACTTTTTCTTCGGCCGAAAGCGATCCGGCAGTATCGCCACACTGGCCGAGATCGGCGCCAAGGCGGGCTTCGAGGTCCACGTGGCCGAGCCGGTACACCTGGAGCTTTTCGACGGCAGGCGACTGGTGTCCAGCACGCTCGTGCGCGATCTGGTGGCCGAAGGTCGCGTGGCCGACGCGGCGTTGTGCCTCGGCAGGCCGTTCACGCTTTACGGAAGCGTGGTCCGCGGGCGGGGCATGGGCCGGGTGCTGGAATACCCGACGGCCAACCTCCAACTCGGCGACCAGGTGATCCCCGCCGACGGCGTCTACGCGGGCGTTGCCGACGTCCGCGGCGAAAGCTGCGCCGCGGCCATCAGTGTCGGCACGGCCCCGACGTTCTGCTCCGAGGCCCAGGGCCGACGAACGGTCGAGGCGTTTCTTCTCAAAGCCGCCGGCGACCTGTATGATGCGAGCATGACGCTGGCCTTCACGCGGCGTCTCCGCGAGCAGCGGCGATACGACAGCCCCGAGGCCCTCAAGGCCCAGATGGCACTGGACGTGGAGCAGGTGCGGCAACTTTGTCGCTGACGAGTAATTTCGGACAGGTATGTGAGCGGCCCCATGCAAGAAATAATGCAGCGTCTTTCGGCGGCGGCCAGGCTGCTGGTGGTTACCCATGCGCGCCCCGACGGCGACGGTTTGGGCTCGATGTCCGCACTGACGTCCGCGGCGCGGGCGGCGGGCAAGGAGGTTGCCACGCTCGTGCCAAGCGAGGTGCCTGCAAGGTACGACTTTCTGCTCTCGCCGGATCGCCCGGCCGGGCCAGAGCGATTTGCCGAACTGGCCGACTGGGCCGACACCGTGGTCATTGTGGACACCTGCGCCTTTGCCCAACTGGACGGCCTGGACGGCCAACTTGCCGCGGCCAGGGACAAGATCGTCGTCATCGACCATCACACCACGGCCGATGACATCGGCGCGGTCCAATGGGTGGATACCTCCTCCGCCGCGGCCGGGGTCATGGTCGGCGAGCTTCTCGAAGCGCTGGGCTGGCCCTTGGGCCGCCCCGCGGCCGAGGCGCTGCTGACAGCCATGACCACCGACACCGGCTGGTTCCGCTTTTCCAACACCGACGCCCGCTGCCTTCGCGCCGCGGCCAGGCTTTTCGACGCCGGCGTCGAGGGCGACAAGCTCTACCAGCGCCTCTTCCAGGCCGACCGCGGGGAGCGGATTATGCTGCTTGGCCGCGCTCTGTCCAGCATGGAACTCCGCGCCTCTGGGCGCATTGTGACGATGAAAATCCGCGATATCGACTTCGCTGAAACCGGCGCCCGCCAGGATGAGACTGAGAACCTCGTCAACGAGCCGATGCGAATGGGCTGCGTCGAAGTGTCGATGCTGCTGGTGGAAAACGGCGACGCCCAGGGCGAGCGGTGCGTTCGCGTGAGCCTTCGCAGCCGGGGCAAAGTGGACGTGGCGGCAATCGCCCGCGGCTTCGGCGGCGGCGGGCACGCCCAGGCCGCTGGGCTGCGGATCGACGAAGACATCGACGCGCTGGCGGCGCGCCTGGCCGGAGCGTGTGAAGCGGCGATGAATTAAATAGGGACGCTGATTAAATAGGGACGCTATCCATTTATGCGACCATTTATGGGTCATAAATGGTCGCATAAATGGTTAGCGTCCCTATTTAATCGTTGGGAGTGTTTGGCATGATATACCCGGAGATTCAGCGGCGGCGCACTCGGGCGGTGCGTGTGGGCGGCGTGGTCATCGGCGGCGAGGCGCCGGTGGTCGTGCAGAGCATGACCAACACCGCCACCGCCGACGCGGATGCGACTATAGAGCAGGTCCGCAGGCTCGCCGAGGCCGGCGCCGAACTGGTCCGCGTGTCCGTTCCGACAAAGGCGGACACCGCGGCCCTGAAGCGAATCGTCGCCGACTCGCCCGTGCCGATTGTGGCGGACGTGCCTTTCCCCTTCGACCGGGCACTGGAGGCCATCGACGCCGGCGTCGCCAAGATCCGCCTGAACCCCGGCAACATACGCGACCGCGGGCAGGTCCGGCGCGTAATTGCCGCGGCGGCCGATGCGGGCGCAGCCATTCGCGTGGGCGTCAACGAGGGTTCCGTCGTGGACCGCACCGACGACGCCAGCCACGCCGCCGACCTGGCCAGGCCGCTGGACGAACTGATGGTCGAGAAGATGGCTGAGTACCTGGCGGTCTTCCAGGAGGCCGACTTCCACGACCTCGTCCTCTCGGCCAAGAGCCACGACGCGGTAACCACCGTGGCCGCCAGCCGGCTCATCGCCGAGCGGTGGGACTACCCGCTGCACCTGGGCGTAACGCACGCGGGTACGGCGGCAACGGGCGCCATGCGTTCCGCCGCGGCGCTGGGGGCCCTTCTCTGCGAGGGCATAGGCGACACGATCCGAATCTCCTACGCGGGCGATCCGACGGCGGAGGTCGCCGCGGCCCTGGAGTTGCTGTACTCGCTCAGGCTGCGGCCTCGAATGGGCCTGGATCTCATCGCCTGTCCGACCTGCGGGCGGGCGCTGATGGACATGGAGCCGATCGTCGAGCAGATTCGCACGGCCCTGGCGGGCGTGGACTTTCCGGTAAGCGTGGCGGTGATGGGCTGCGTGGTCAACGGCCCCGGCGAGGCCGAGGGCGCCGACGTGGCCATCTGCGCCGGCAAGGGCAAGGCGATCCTGTACCGCGGCGGCAAGCGGCTGCGGACGGTGAGCCTCGATGAGATAGTCCCGGCCGTGGTGGCGGCGGTGGGGGAGATAGGCAAGTCCCGGCGGTAGCTTTCTTGCGCTGCGTTGGAGTTTGACCGGCCGATTCGGGCCGCTGGCGCGGACCTCATCAGCCGGCGTTTGGTGAGAGGTAGCGGAGCTTATTCGTGGTGTGCCCGTGAGGGCATATTGCTCGAGGGCGTGTCAGCCTTTGGTCGGCAGGGGCAGGCCTAGCCGTTGCATGACGGCCTGGAGGTCCGACCAGACCTTGCCGCGGAAGTCCGGGGTGTAGTACCGCAGCACGTAGGCGGGGTGGAACGTGGGCATAACGTCGATCCCGCCGACGCCGTCTGCCAGTTGCGGCATTATCTGCCACGAACCTCTCAGCCGGGTTATGCCCACCCTGGTGTTCAGCATAGCGTGCGTCGATGGGTTGCCCAGCGTGACGATTACCTCCGGCCTGATTATGCGGATCTGCCGCATGAGGTAGTCCCAGCACGCGGCGGTTTCGTCGGGCAGCGGCGCGCGGTTGTTTGGCGGGCGGCACTTGACGATGTTGGCGATAAACACCTGCTCGCGGGCCAGGCCCATGGCGGCGATCATTTTGGCCAGCAGCTCGCCCGCCTTCCCGACGAAGGGCCGGCCCGTCGCGTCTTCATCCTGCCCGGGGCCCTCGCCGATGAACATCAGCCGGGCATTCGGGTCGCCCTCCCCGAATACCGTGTTGTGCCGCCCCTGGCACAGGCCGCACCTGGTGCAGACCTTTACCTCGCCGTCGTCCATGGCTTTCAGGGCGGCGGATTTTTCTTCCGGCGCCATGGCGGGTACTTCCGCCGCGCCGGCCGGCGCCGCGGCGGCAGCGAAATCGGGGACATCGAGCGGCTGGCGTTTGGCCGGGATAAAATCACCGCCCAGCAATTGTTCGATGGCGATCAACTGCCTCGCCGCCCGGGTCAACTCGTCGTAGGCTTGGCTCATGGGAGGGATTCTATCGGATCGCGGCTCGGCATTTCAAAGACCAATTGACTGGCCCACAAGCGTTCCGTCCAGTCCCTCGGCCGTTGCGGCGTCTACGCGAAGACGGACCACCTGCCCGGTCAGGCTCGGCGATGGCTCGGGCGGCGTGAAGCGGACCCTCTGGTAGCGGTCGGTCATGGCCTGGAGGCAGCTCTGGCCTCGCCGCGAGCGTTCGACAAGCGCCTCGACGGTCCGGCCGACCAGCGGCAGGCGGTACTGCCTGGCCAACTCGGCCTCCAGTTCGGCCAGTTCGGCCATGCGGGCCTTGACGATCTTCGGCGGCGGCGCCTGGTCGCGTTGGCTCCATGCGGCGGTGCCTTCGATGGGGCTAAAGGGGAATGCGTGAATTTTGGCGAATCCGGCCTCGCGGGCGATGTCGAGGGTTTGTGCGAAGTCGGCGTCGGTCTCGCCGGGCAGGCCGACGATAATATCGGTGGTCAGCGCGGGCCGGTCGAGCGCCTGGCGGACACGCTGGACGGTCCGGCGGTACTGGTCGGCAGTGTATTGGCGGTTGATGCGGCGCAGGATTTCCGGCGAGCCGGACTGTAGCGGCAGGTGCAGGTGCGGCGCGGCCTTGGGGCATTCAGCCAGCGCGCCGAGCAGTTCGTCGGTGACGTCGCCGGGTTCGAGGCTCGACAGCCGCCCGCGCCACAAGCCGTCGATGTCGCACACGCGGCGCAGCAGTTCGGCCAGGGCGTTTGTCTGGGCAGGCCACGTGCGGCGGATGGCCGTCCGCTGCCCGAAGGCCCCCAGGAAAACTCCGCATAGGACGATCTCCCGGTGTCCGCCGGCCGCGAGTTGGCGGCACTCGTCGAGAATTTTTTCCATCGGACGCGACCAGACCCGCGGGCGCATGTACGGCACGATGCAATACGAGCAGAAGGCGTCGCATCCGTCCTGGACTTTCACGAACGCTCTCTGCCGGTCGGAAAATCGTCGAATTGCCGGAAGGTTTCTCGTGGATGCGACATTGCCCTTGACCGCGGCGAGTCGGCGTGCTTTTATTGTGTCCGGTCCGCAAGGCGCGGCCGGCCGGTCGTCGCGAATTTTCTCGGCCGGGCCGGCTTGGCCAAGAGAGCGGACAAAGGTTCCAAGAGTTTCGGCGACGTCGTGATGGTGCCCGGTGAGCATTCTGCGATTGACCGGCACGCCGAGGTCGTCGAGTATTTTTCGCAGTTGCTTCTGGTCGTAATCGCTGTAACATCCGGCGATAAGAACCGCGGCTCCCGGCCTTTTCCGCACGGCGCGGCTCAGGGCGTTGCGGCTCTTGGCCATGGCGGTGGTTGTTACGCAGCAGGTGTTGATGACCAGCAGATCGGCCGGGTCGTGAGGTCCGGCCGGGGCGCAGCCGCCGGCTTCGAGCCCGGCAGCCATGGCTTGGCCATCGTACTGGTTGACCTTGCAGCCGAGCGTCGTAATGTCGAATCGGAGCATGCGGCGGCACCACCGGTAGCAGAATCCGTTCGCGGCGGGAGATAATCGCTTGACGCGGTGTTGCCCGCCGGGGACAAAGTGTATATCATACCGCCTGCTTGCGGCGGTGCGTAGCAAACCCGAGGTTTTGAACCCTCGGGCCGTGAGCAGGTATCGCCGGCAGGCGTTGTGTCGAATCGAGGCTATGGGTCGCCAAGGCGTCCCGGGCGTCGCGAGCCGAGGAGTTAGCATGGCCAGAGCAAAAACCGTTTGGGGCATCGACATCGGGCAATGTGCCCTCAAGGCCCTCAAGCTCCGGGATGTGCAGGGGCAGCTTGAGGTGGAAGACTTCGAGGTCATCCCGCACCCCGATATCCTCTCCGAGCCGGAAGTCGATGGGGATCAGCTTATAAGGGACGCGCTGCAACGGTTCATGGCCGGCCACAGCACCGCCGGCAGCCAGGTCGTCATATCCGTTCCGGGCCAGGCCAGTTTCAGCCGGTTCGTAAAGCTCCCTCCCGTCGAGACAAAGCGAATCCCCGATATCGTACGGTTCGAGGCCGAGCAGCAGATCCCCTTCCCGATCAACGAGGTGATCT
Source organism: Phycisphaerae bacterium (assembly GCA_030610965.1). Classification (GTDB taxonomy): domain Bacteria; phylum Planctomycetota; class Phycisphaerae; order SM23-33; family SM23-33; genus JAUWQU01. The sequence goes on along the minus strand of JAUWQU010000226.1, from coordinate 19 downwards.
GGCGGTACCAGACCTTCCG
>JAUWQU010000304.1 GCA_030610965.1 Phycisphaerae bacterium | reverse complement strand
CCTGCCGGCAGGCAGAGCCTCAATCCGGCTCTTGCCATAAGCCAGGGCTCTCCGCTGTGACCCTAGGAGCTAAGGCCTATGACCTTCTTTTCATGCTTTCGGGTGAGCCGAGGGCTCACGACGGTCTGCGGTATACGTAATGCGGCCAAGGCTGTCAACCGCCCGTGGCGGATTGCCCGAACATTACAGCGCCTCTCACCAGGGAGCGGCCATCGCGAAGCGGGGTCCAGCCTATTGTTCGACGAGAAACCTGGATTGGCCGACCGGCCAGCCACGATTTGGCCTGGCGGATTCTCTATGCGCCGTTCAGGCGCGGTTGCAGCCCGATGACGGAGGTGGCAGGGATTAGTTTTCCCCATCGCTCAGGGCGGCGTGGGCCTCGGCGAGCTGCTTGCGGATCTCGATGTGCTGGGGGCACTTGTCCTCGCACGCACCGCACTGCACGCAGGCGTCCGCGGGTTTGCCCTTGCTCCACGGAACCTTGCCGATCTGCGCATAGGCCTTGCGCGCATGGTCCCACAGGCCGTACACCCGGGCGCGGTTGAATTCCTTGAAAATGCTGGGGATGGCCACCTCGGCGGCCTCGCAGGGCACGCAGTACCCGCACCCCGTGCAATACAGGTCGGCCATCGACTTGAGTCGCTCGAGGTGATGCTCGATGGCGCCGCAGTCGTCGGCGGAGAGGCTAACGGTATCCGAGGCGATGGCGAGGTTCTCTTCCACCTGCTGCATCGTGCTCATGCCCGACAGCGCTATGGTGACATCCGGGTTGGCCAGCACGAACCGCAGGGCCAGTTCCGGCACGCGTGCGACGCCGGGGATCAGCCCGGCGAGCACCTCGCTGGGTTCGCCCAGACGCCCGCCGCCCACGGGCCCCATCACCACGACGCCCACGTTCTTCTCTCGCGCGTGGGCGATGCCTTGGGCAAGCTGGCGGTCCAGCATGTTGTACTGGAGCGTGATGGACTCGGCGTAGCCGTCGTCGATGATCCTCAGCAGGGCGTCGTTCTTGTCGTGGAACGAACAGCAGACATGCTTGACGAGCCCCTGGTCCTTCGCCTTGAGCATCCACTTGCCCACGCGCGGGCGGACCGCCTCGTCGTAATCCTTGTCGTTGACGCCGTGGTGGTTGTAGATGTCGATGACGTCCACGTCAAGGCGTTCGAGGCTTTGCTCGAGGTTTGTCCACCACTGCTTCTCGTCATCGCCGTAATACGGGTTCTTGGTCGATACCACCACCTTGTCGCGCCACCCCTTGAGCGCTTCGCCGACGGCGCGCTGGCTGTCGTCGTTGCAGTACATGGTGGCAGTGTCGATGTAGTTCACGCCCCCGGTAAAGGCGCGGTGGATCATGGGAATCGCCAACTCCCGATCGACGCGCGCGTCCTTGCCATCGCCAACCATCGGCAGACGCATCGCGCCGAAGCCCAACTGCGAGACCTTCAAACCAGTCCTACCAAGCTCACGATAGATCACTATGCGTTCCTATTGTAAAAGTCGGAGCAAAACCGTGGCGCGGGGCGGAGCAAGAACGTAGCGCCCACGCGCAAGCTTACCCCGGACCGCCCAGAGTGTCAACGCTTCAGGACACGCGTGGTCGACCAGATATTCTGGCACGAGCGAGTATCTGATTCGATGTCGTGTTGCAGAATCACGAGTCTTTATTGCGGAATGTGGATTGCGGATTTCTTTCTCGCAAGAGCCATGGCAGAGGCAATCCGAAACCCGCAATCCGCATTCCGCAATAAACTCCTGGCTACCGAACAAAGGTATCACCGCATATCCACGATCACGCCATTGATACCGGCGGAGTAGCTGGTGTAATTGGCAAACGTCGCCGGCGCCGGTGTCGTTGGCGACCACGGTGTTGTCAAGCGTGACCGTCCCGCCGCTGACGTGGACGCCGCCGCCCCGGAAACCCCGGCTGGTTGCGAAGGACTTCCATCATGGCCAGGAGGTTTTCCGGAGGCACGTCCGGCGGGACGCTGTGGGAGGGCGAGAAAATGTATCCACCGTCGCCGCCCAGTTCGACCATCGCAGCCGCGGCTGCGCGAACGTCTTGCGGCGAGCCGAACGGCAGTGTCTTCTGCACGCTCATCCCACCGTGGAAAGCCAGGCGCCCATGGTATCGCCTCTTGATGTCGAAGACGTCCATCACCTCCGGCTGGAACGGGTTGAAGCAGTTCAGCCCGATCTCCACCAGTTCGTCGAACAGTTCGGTGACGCATCCGCAGGAGTGCAGGAACACCTGCCGCCCGGCCTCGCGGACGGGCGCGAACATCCGGGCTAAGCGCGGCTTGATGAAGTGGCGCCAGTGGTCGATGCCCATAATCAGCCCGCGCTGCATGCCGTAGTCGTCGCCGAAGTAGACCGCGTCCACGTCGAAGGCCAGCGCCCTGTGAACCTGCACCAGGTTGTGCTCGACGATGCGGTCCATCAGCCGCTCGACGAACTCCGGGCGCTCGACCATGTTCATCAGCAATTCGGTCATGCCGCTGAGAGTCCAGGCCCGCTCGTAGAGCGAAAAGCCGATGTGATAGATGCTGAACAGATCCCCGCCGGCCGCGAGTTGGGCGGGGATGTCGGAGTACCACGACTCGTCGGACGCGTCCGGCCAGGCGTAGTCGTCCAGGTCTTCCGGCCGGCGGATGGGCCAATCGACGGGCGTGCCGATGTCCTTGTCCACGGTGCGGTCCCAGACCGTTCCGTACACGTCGCGGAAGTGGTTCTCGTCGATGCGCGCGAACCTTCCGATGCCGGCCCCGAGGCTCAGCACGTGCGAGTCGACGAACGGCCCGAGGTCCTCGACGCCCAGGTGGCGGCGCATCCGCTCGGCGCACTGCTGGGTCATGCTCCACGCCCACGGCACGTAGGGCGGGGGGCGAAACTCCAACGCCTCGATAACTATCTGGCGCCTGGTCATGTCGAGAATCAGTACTTCCTTCCGTCGATGAGGTCTTTGGCAACGGACTGATCGAAGACGCCTTCCTTCACCATTATCCGCTTGACGAACATGCTGTCGAGGCCGTCCAGCAGCGGCTGCCTGACCTCCGGCCGGATGAAGTCGGCGGTGCTGGCGGTGTCGCGGAGGCGACGGGCGGCGACCACGGCCTCGATCACGTCGAAAAGCTGCGGGCCCAGCAGTGGGCTGCACTCGACGGTGCAGTTCAGCTCGCCGGCGACCATGGCTTCGAAGGCGGCCTTGACGGCGTCGATGGAGACGATCTTGACGTCCGTTCCGGGCTTCAGGCCGGCTTCCTTCATCGCCTGGATCGCGCCGAGGGCCATGTCGTCGTTGTGCGCGTAAAGGGCGTTGAACTGCTTGGCCTGCGGCGTCTTCAGGAAGGCTTCCATGACTTCCTTGCCCCTGCCTCGCTCGAAGTTGCCGTCCTGGCTCTTGATGATCGTCATTCGCGAATCGGCCTTGATGACCTCCTCGAAACCGTTCTTTCTGTCGGTGGCGCAGGAGGCCCCCGGCGTGCCGCGCAGTTCGAATACGTTCACGTCGCCGGTGGTGTGCTCCAGGAGCCACCTCGCGGCCCGCCGGCCCTCCTCAACCGTGTCCGGGGCGATGAACGTCAGGTAGAGCGACGGGTCGGAGACGTCCACGCCGCGGTCGCTCAGGATGACGGGGATGCCCGCCTGCTTGATCTCCCGAAGCACCGGCTCCCAGCCGGTCTCGACCACGGGCGAGAAGGCGATCACGTCCACCTTCTGGGCAATGAACGAACGCAGGGCCTTGATCTGGTTCTCCTGCTTCTGCTGGGCGCTGGAGAAGCGAAGGTCGATGCCGCGCTTCTCGGCCTCGGTCTTGATCGAGACGGTATTGGCCGCCCGCCAGTCGCTCTCCGAGCCGACCTGGGCGAAGCCCACCACGATTCGCCCCCGTGATTCGGCGGCGCCTCCGGGGCCGGCTCGCCCGGCCTGCCCGCCGTCCTTGCACGCAGTCAACAGCGAGCAGCCTGCGGCCAGCGCCAGAGACAACAAGCCGCCCACCAGTCTTCCATTTCGATCGCTCATGGCCTTGCGCTCCTTCCATGCGTTGACACCGGGCCGCTTGCCGGCGCCGCTAGCGTATTGTCCCACAAACCGGGCCGAAGTACACGTTGTCAAGGGGGGCGGCGCACCCTCTTCGGCAACGACAAGAAGGCCCCGTTCAGAGAGCGCCCGGCGATCCTGCCGATCCGCATAAACGAATCGGGCCGGATCCAGCCCAAGTAAAGGCGAAACGGTGCGGGCAGAGGTGAATGACGCCTTACGGTGTACCGGACCAAGCAACAATCCCACCCACTTCTGGCCATTCCGGAAGCTATGTGCTGACTCGGATCAGCCACGGAAGTCGCCGTCACCGCACCGGCAGCCCCAAGAACTCACCGCTCGCGCTGGCGGATGTGATTATCGGGATGGGCAGGGCCGCGATAGATCGTTCTCATCTTCCACGCCCTGACCGATTTCACCGCGGCCTCGCCACCCTTGGCGAACAGGCGGATGTTTGGATTTTCGCGGATCTGCTGCTGGGCGAACACCGCGGCCTGGCGGTCGTTGGCAAAGACCTCGACCAGGTTCTTGTCGATGAATACGCGCAGCGTCAGGTCCTCGCGCCGGCGCAGCTCGAACGGGGCCTCGATCGTGCCGACCCTCAAAGACTTGCGGTTGGCGCCGACGATGATGCTGATGCCGCCCTGACCGCCCGCGTCAGCGAGCAGATGTATTCCGCACTCGGCCGGCAGCGGCGAGGCGAACGTGATTTCGAGCTCGAGCGCATCGCCCTTGATCTGCTTCATCGCATGCTCGCCGTCCGCCTTGACCCTGATGTCGGACCAGTTCTGCCGGTCATGCCGAAGCCCTTGAAGCTCGCGCAGCGGTTTGATGCGAAGCACCCCGTCCTTCGGCAGCTCCAGTTCGCGCGGCAGACACTGCACGCCCGTCGGCGCGGCCGGCACTCTGACAAGCCACGCCCACATCACCCGGCGCCCGTCGCGCGTCAGCATCGACTCCGGCGCGAAGAACATATTGCTGCCGAAGCTCATCATCGCGTGAGATTCGGGCAGGTACTTCTCGTCCTTGAAGTCGCCGAGGTAGTACCGGCAGCCGAGTCTATGGCTGATGCACAGCAGCATCCACTTGTCGCCGATCCCGAACATGTTTGCGCAGGAGATGTCCTCGCCCTTGGCGACGCCGAGGTCCGCCGGGTAATCCTTGTGCAGCAGGTCGCCAAGGTAGGTCCAGTTCTTGAGGTCCGTCGACTTCATCAGTTGCGGGTTCTGCCCGCCGGACAGCGCGTAGTACGTGTCGCCGTTGAGCCAGCAGTCTGGGTCCCAGTGTCGGATGTTGGGGACCTTGCCATCGGCGGTCTTCGGCAGCACGGGCTCGGGCTTCGACCAACTGGTGAACTGGTCATCGAGGGGGTACTGAATCCAGTTCCGCCCGGAGCCCTGGCCGTGGTAGATGATCGCGGGCCTGCCGTCCTTCGTGTAGAAACCGGTGCCGCTGAACATGCCGTGTCCGGTCGTCGAGGGCGCCAGCACAGTTGGGTGCCACTTCCAGTGCACCATGTCGTCGCTGGATATGTGGGCGAAGACGAAGCCGGTGCTGTTGCGATAGATGTAGTGCAGGTGGTAGCGGCCCTTGTAGTCGAACGCCGGGTTGGGGTCGCCGGGATAGGCGTTGCCCGGCCCGGGGTGG
>JAUWQU010000367.1 GCA_030610965.1 Phycisphaerae bacterium | reverse complement strand
GGCTGGCCATGGGCCTGCCCAAGCCGAAGTAGGCCGCGCCGCTGCTTTACGGGCAGGCGGGCGACAGGGAGATACCCGCCGCCCTGGCCGGACAGGTCCGAGCGACGCTCGACGCGGGCGGGACCGTGCTGGTCCAGCCCTTTGCCGGCAGGCGGGACATCTTCGTGGCCGTCAAGGCCTGGCTGACCTCGCTGCTGGGCGACTACACCGCCGGCGACGTGCCGGCCGACCACGAAATATACTCGACCTACTTCAAGATAGGCGACGTGGGCCGGCCCAAGCTGTTCGCTCTGGGCGACGGTTGCCGTCTGCGCGTGCTGGTATTCGAAGGCGACGCCGCCGGCGCGTGGCACCAGAGCCGCTCGGCCGACCGTCCGCAGCTTTTCCAACTGCCCGCCAACGCGCTGCTGTACACCACCGACCTGGCCGGGCCTCAAAGCCGGCTGGCCATGGGCCTGCCCAAGCCGAAGAGTCCGGTCGCCGAGCGGAAGATATCCATCGCCCGGCTTCGCCACGCCGGTGACTGGGATGTGTGCAAGGGCGCCATGGCCCGGCTCAGCGACGTACTGGCCGGGTCGATCAGTGTCGGCCTGGAGGTCGTGCCCGCCGTGGACGCCTCGGCCACCATAGATCCCAACATCCCGGTGCTGTGGATGACCGGCACGAGGCCGGCGGGTCTTACCGCCGACCAGAAGGCCAGGCTCAAGGCCTATCTTACCGGCGGCGGGACGCTGATGATCGACTCGGCCATGGGCACCGAGCCGCTGATTGCCGACGCCCGGGCCGCGTTGGAGGAAATGTTCGGCGAGGGCGCCGTCGGCGAGATGCCCTCCGATCACCCGCTGCTGACCGGCGCCTTCGCCGGAGGCCTGGGCTCCAGCTTGGCCAAGGTCCGCTACACCCGCGCCGCCGGCGGCGAAAACGGCCAGGCCGGGCCGCCCAAGTTGCTATTCGTCGAAATCGCCGGCCGGGCCGCGGTGGTTCTCAGCCCGATGTCCGTCGTCGCCCCGCTACAGGGCCAGCCGATCTACAACTGCAAGGGCCTGGCCGGACCCGACGCCGCCCGCCTTGCCGCCAACGTCGTGCTGTACGCGGCAGCCGCTCGCCGGTAGCCGAGGCTGTCCGATTACTCAAAAGTATCGAGAGCCGGCCTGGCCCCCACGCTCGGTATGTGCCTGCATTGAGCCCCGGGGCGTAATAGTTGCCCAAATTGGTAGTTATGTCGTCCTGTAGGGCTCGTCTTGGAAAGAAACTGCACACTGACGGTTGCAGAGGAGAACAACTATGTCCGGAATCGCCACAAAGCCTCGTGTCTTCCCGATGCACGGATGGGTCCCGGCCGAGCAGACGGGAAAGGCTTACGTGCTCCTGCCTTTCTTGGGCTGCATGGCTGTGGAAAGAGAACGGCTTAAGAGCGTGGGAGACAGTCGGGTTCGCACGTTCAGGACGAATCTTCAAGACCTCGGGTCCAGATTCATTTTCGCCGTCAGGAGCGTCCAGCTATGGCGCACCATTCCTGGTTCAACCTCCGGAAACCCATGGCTTCTTGACCACTCCCTTTACGCGGATCTGGTGTTATACGAGTTCGCTTGCCTTTACGATAGCGTCGCCAGGATCCTCGCCCACTTCGCTTCAAACGTCGGAGACACGATTGAAGCTCCCAACTTCCACGCGTTCGTCGGGCAGGTGATGAAGCATGAGCGCTCAGTCCAGAAGGTGGCTCCCTGGATGGTTCCTCTCCTCAGGGTCCCGGAGTTGGCCATGGTGAAGAGCCTGCGGAATCGGCGAACACATACGGCGTCCCAGTATGCTATGTTCTCGAAACCATCGGAGGGCACGGCGGCCACGTCCATGTCCAGCACCGAACATAACGGGGCCAAGAAGAAGGCCGACGTTGAGAAGGAGTTCTCAGATTCGACAAAAGCGTTGCTTGGTCTTCTTAACGGGGCTGCGGAATCCCTCGCGCCGGGTGGGGTATACATGAACGAGGACGTCCTAGGCCGGGGTTTTCTGGGGTTACTGCCCTCTGGGCAGTGGGAACGTGGGGCTTGGCTGGAGGATTGGCTCCCAAAACTTGAGATAAGAGGTGTCTGTCCATAAGACTACCAGATTCCAAACAGGCCTCCCAGATCATTGTTGACGCCCGCGCCGCCGTATCAGCGCCAGCCCGCCCAGGGCCAGCAGCGACAGCGTGGCCGGTTCGGGAACCTCGACTATGCGGAATCCGAAATCACCGCTCTCAAACGTCGGGTAGCCCGCGCTCCGAGCGCCGGCCGTCAAACGGTAGGGACTATCGTACGCCGTTCCGCCGCGCAAGCCGCGCCAGGAAAGAGCCAAATAAGGAATGATCCCTTCGTCCCACTCCCCAACATTGCCCGCCTGATCAAACGTCCCGTAAGGGCTTCCCGAATTCTCGAACTCGCCGACCTCCGTAAGGTAGTACGGGCTACCGCCGACCTGCGTAATGGAATTAGTTATGTGATACGGATCGGAGGTGTCGCAGTAGTTAGCGTTGTTTCCGCTGTCTGGATTCGCTACAATGTTGCTCGGAGTGCTATCGTTGTACGTGGGGTAGGCGAAGTAATTCGCGCTCACCCCGTCATTCTTGTGGTATGCCGCCTTGTACCATTCATCCTCGCTCGGAATGAAGTAGTATTTCTTGCCCGGTGTCCTGTCAGCCTCAGCAATTCGGGACACGCCCATAAGGGCCTCGTCCGTCATTGCGCCATTTAGGTGGTAGGATCCGTCTTCTGTTGTGCCAAGTCCCTGCGGCCCCGTCCGTTTCCCATTGGTCAGCCAATTAACAAACCGCGCGGCGTCGCCCCAAGACACAAAGTTCACCGGGCGGTTAGCCCAGTCATCGGCAACGTGATAATTGAATGGGTCCTGTTGCGTTCCGGTGCCGCTGCGTTCGACCTTGCAGCCATAGGTAGTCGCGTACGTCTCGCTCCACATGAGAGGGTTGTATAGCCCGTACGTGTCCGTGGAGGCCACGGCATTCAGGAAGGCCGTATACTGGCCCGCCGTCACCTCGTACTTGCCGATGTTGTATGTGTAGGCCACCGCGCCGTAGCCAGTCGCCGAGTCGGGCAAATTGCCTGGATTGCCCACTTTGACCCATAGGGCCGGGTCGTTCCAGTTATTCCAGTCCGCTGGCCAAGCGGCGTGCGTCTGTCCCATTGCCGCCCCAGCCGCCAGAAGCATCGCCGCAACCGCCACAGTAACTTTCGCCTTCATCGCTCTGCCCTTTCCCAAATGTGCTGATAGCCAGACCCCCATGAACACCTCGCGCGGCATCGACCGTGCAGAGGGCGCGCAACTTATTTGGGAACTTGGCCCTGAGACGGAGCCTGAGGCAGGAAGGAACGAGCGAGCGATTTCTCGCCCTGCCGTCACGGTAGAAGTCGCCGAGGCGACCTTTTCTCTCCGCTGTTTCCCCTGACGGAGGTCGGAGCATCTTCATGCTATCGCGCATCGGTGATTCGTCAAGTGAAAAGCCGGCGCAAGCGGGGAAAAAGCACTGACGGCGGGGAAAAGCAAAAAAACGCCTCTCGCGACGGGCGCGAAGGGCGCAGAGAGAAAGAGAAGAAAAAGACGGAGTTATCCGCTGCTTGGAAATCAGGACTTCTTCGGCCGCTTCGTTTTCCCATTACTCAAACCGACCGACTTCGAAAGCCCCGAATGGGGCGAAAGCATTTAGCCTGGGGCGTAAGCCCCCGGAAACAATGTGCTTAGAACAAGAGCCCCGGGCGACAGCACATGCGCTCACGAGTACCGCTGTCGCCCCTGGGGCTCAATGGTTATTGCTCAGGTTCCTGGGGCTGACGCCCCCGGCTGAACGCTATCGGCCCCTCGGGCCTTAAGGAATACGGATTGCGGCCACTCATCACGGCGTTACTTCAAACAGGAACCTCCAAAGTCGCGCGATGGTTGGAATTCCTATGAGAACCTTCCCGCTAACTGCACTGGCGCTGTGTATGCTCGCATCGTCGGCCCCGGCCGAGCCGTGGCCCTTCTGGCGCGGGCCGCGGTCCGACGGCACGAGCCTCGACGCCAACGCGCCCGTCCACTGGAGCGGCACCAAGAACATCCGCTGGAAGACGCCGATCCCCGGCCGCGGCCACAGTTCGCCTGTCGTATGGGCCGGCCGCATCTTCCTGACAAGCTGCGACGAGCGCGAACGGACGCGCCTGCTGCTGTGCGTCGACAAGGCCGACGGCAAGCTTCTGTGGCGGCGAACCGTGCTGCGAACGCAGCTCGGACGGAAGCACAAGCTCAACTCGCATGGGTCCAGTACGCCGGCCACGGACGGCAAACACGTGTGGGTGACGTTCCTGCAGGAGCCGGCCAAGGCCGTGCAGGTCGTCTGCTACGATGTCGCCGGCAAGGAGGTCTGGCGAAAGAGCCCGGGCGAGTTCCATTCGATGCATGGCTATTGCAGTTCGCTGCTGCTCTACAAGGACCTGCTCATTCTCAGCGCCGACCAGGACGCCGTCGCGTACATTGTGGCGTTCGACAAGAACACCGGGCGGGAGGTCTGGCGGATAGACAGGCCCAATCGCGTGCGGAGCTACTGCCCGCCGGCGGTGTTCGACCTGGCTGGGCGAAAGCAGCTCGTGCTGAGCGGATCGAAGTGCGTGACCGGGTACGACCCGGACACGGGCAAGCAGTTGTGGCTCGTCGACGGCCCGACCGAGCAGTTCGTCGCCAGCCTCGTCCACGCGCGCGGCGTGCTGCTTTGCACGGGCGGCTTTCCCACGCTGCACCTGGTCGGCATCGACCCCGGCGGCGCGGGCAACGTGTCGGCCACGCACGTGCTGTGGCACAAGCGTGAGAACCCGTCGTACGTGCCGTCGCCCATCGCGGCGGGAGAGTGGTTCTTCGTCATCAGCGACAAGGGCGTCGCCAGTTGCCTTCAGGCCAGGACGGGCAAGTACCTCTGGTCGCAACAACTCGGCAAGCATCACAGCGCCAGCGCCGTCTCCGCCGGCGGGAGGCTCTACTTTCTGGCCGCCGCGG
>JAUWQU010000519.1 GCA_030610965.1 Phycisphaerae bacterium | reverse complement strand
GCAGATCTTCACGTCGCCTGTCTTGCCGAGTTGGTCCAGCAGGTATTCCTGCTGGTGAAACGGCAGCGTGCTCTCGACGGCCAAAACGACGCCGGCCTCCTCGGCGTGCTCGACCAGGTCCAGCAGTGCGCCGGTGGCACGGGTTAGTTCGTCCTCGATCTCGATGGTGTTTTTGCCGAAGAAGGGCAGCACCACCATGTCCGCCCCGGCCTCGGCCGCGCAGCCAAGGGCGCGGATGACTAACTCGACATTTCTCTCGATGGTCTCGGGCTTGCCTATCAGGGCCGGCTCGTTCCGGAGGAAGCTCAGGCACAGGCTCGCAACGGCGACGCCGGATTCCCCGGCCGCCCGCTTTAGCTGCTCGGCGTGCTGGGGGCTCTTCAGTGCCGCGGCCATCCCGGTCGAGGGATAGTCGATCTCGATGCCCCCGGCGCCCAATCGGGCGGCCTGGCTGAAGGCCTCGGCGAGGCTGTCGGCAGGAAGCGTGGTATGGGTGATGCCTAAACGCATGTGTTTATCTCTCGGCGTCGGCCCCCTTGGCCCGGCGATACTATGACCATATCCTTATCCTTCGATATCGTCATCCAGCCACCTGGACCACCAGACAAATAAGCCGGCCTTCACCGGCGTTGGCGAGCACGTGGGGTTCATCGGGCCCCAGGTCGGCAATCTGGCCGGCGGGCAGGGGCTGCTCGTCGGGCCCGGCCGAACCACTTGTGGTGAGCCTGGCCGAACCAGCTATCACGTAATACGCGCACGGTCCGGCCGCGGCGCGGCTCTTCTGCCCGGCTTCCATGCAGAGCAGGTCGATCCGGTAGGCGTCGTTGCGGGCCAAGTGGATGTGCTGCGGCCCAGTCGAGGCGAAGCGCACCTTGGCAATCGCGTTGACAATATCCATGCAAGCACCTCTGGCGGGTCTGTGCCATTTACAGGACTATTTGCACAGTACGTGTCACAAATCCCAAATCGCAAGCATCAAGGCCCAAACAAGACCAAACCCCAGACAATCCGGCGTTTGCCGTTTTGGGCTTGAGTCTTTGGTATTTGAGGCTTGCCTGGGATTTGATGCTTGGAGTTTGGTCATTTCGCGTTCGCACTGTTCAGACATTCTTCAAGACAGCCTAAAGGCCGGGCTCCGCGGGCTCTAAGGTCCGCCTGACGGCTCGGCCGGGACGGGATGGATCTCCTTTTCGAGTTCGTCCTTGAGCGAGGCGTCCCTGTCTTTCATCTGCGGCTTGCCGATCGGCAGGGCGCTGATCTCCTTGAAGACGTCTTTCTTGTTGACGCTGAACGCCTTACTGTAACTGCCGATTTGCCATGAGCAAGTTGCGGGCAACATCTTCTTTGGGATCATCACGTCGTAGCGCAGCTTGCCCATCGGCGGGACGAGGCCGACGTTCTTGCGCCCGTCCTTTGGGGTTGTTACATAGACGTCGATCGTGTCGTGGGTAAGGTTGAAGAAAGTCAGCGAGACCTGCTTTCCGCACCCACCCAGCAGCACGGTTCCCAGCACGAGCAACAAGACCTCACGTCCGCGTATACCGGCCATAATCTTCTCTCCCACGCGTATCAGACCTTATGAAATGGTATCCCGACGATGGCATTATCACTACCACCGGCCGGAAATGCAATAAGGCGTTTTTCTTCTATTCGCGTTCGTCTGCGTTCATCCCCGCAAGAACTCGAGGTCGGTTTGCCCGTGGAAATCGCCGCATTTCCGTGTATTCTACAGCCATGCGAATAGCGCTGGCACAACTGGACCCGATTGTCGGGGACATCGCCGGCAACACCGAGCGCCTCGGCGGGGCGATCGACCGCGCCGCCGCGGCCGGGGCGGACCTTGTCGTCTCGGCCGAGCTGTCAGTGGTGGGCTACCCGCCGAAGGATCTTCTCCGCAAGGAGCGATTCGTCGCCGACAGTGTGGCTGCCGTCGAAAAGCTCGCCGCCCGCTGCACGAAGATCGCGGCTCTGGTCGGCTTCGTTCGCCCCACGCCGGGCGCCCAGGGAAGGTGCCTGCAGAACGCCGCGGCCCTTCTGGCGGATGGCCGCGTCCGGTTCGTTCACGTCAAGACGCTCCTGCCGACCTACGACGTGTTCGACGAGACCCGCTACTTCGAGTCCGGCGGCAGGCCCAGGTGCATGGATATCGCCGGGCGGAAGGTAGGCCTGAGCATCTGCGAGGACCTTTGGGACGCCGCGGCCCTCGGGCGAAACCTGTACGGCGACGATCCCATCGGCCTGCTTGCCGCCGACGGGGCCCAGGTGGTGATAAACATGGCCGCCAGCCCGTACCAGATGGGCAAGTCGGCCCTGCGGGAGGAACTCTTCGCCCGCCAGGCCCGCCGCGTCGGCGCGCCGATTATCTACGTCAACCAGGTCGGCGGAAACGACGACCTCATCTTCGACGGCGGAAGCTGCGCCGCCGGAGCTGACGGGCGCATCATCGGACGGGCAAAGAGCTTCGCCGAAGACCTGTTGATCGTGGACCTCGATGGCGAATCCGGGCCCGCCGAGCCGGTCGCCGACGAGATCGCCCGCCTGTCGCAGGCGCTCAAGCTGGGCCTGCGGGATTACGTCGCCAAGTGCGGCTTTCGCAGCGTGGTGCTGGGCCTCTCGGGCGGGATAGACTCCGCCGTCGTCGCCACACTGGCCGCCGACGCGCTCGGGCCGGCGAACGTCAACGCCCTTGCAATGCCCAGCCGATACAGCAGCGACCACAGCCTCGCCGATGCCGAGGCGCTTGCGCGAAACCTGGGAATTCACTACGAAGTCGTGCCTATCGAACCGATGCATAAGGCGTTCGAGGACTCGCTGGCGGACTCTCTCGCATCGGCCGGGGAGAATGCCGCCGCCGAAAACGTCCAGGCCCGCATAAGAGGAACGCTGGTAATGGCTTCCAGCAACGCACTTGGGCACTTGGCGCTGGCTACAGGCAACAAAAGTGAGCTCTCGGTGGGCTATTGCACCCTCTATGGAGACATGGCCGGAGGGCTTGCGCCAATCGGCGACGTGATGAAAACGGACGTCTACCGCCTGGCCAGGCAACTCAATGCCGAGGCCGGGTGCGAGCGGATTCCCGAAAGCACGCTGGTAAAGCCGCCAAGCGCCGAACTGAAGCCGAACCAGACCGACCAGGACAAGTTGCCCCCATACGACCTTCTGGATGATATACTCAAGCGTTACATCGAAGCCGACCAGACGGCCGAGCAGATTATCGCCGCCGGCCTGGACCCGCGCGAGGTCCGGCGAGTCGTGCGGATGGTGGACCTTACCGAACACAAGAGGCAGCAAGCCCCGCCCGTGCTGAAGGTTACGACGAGGGCCTTCGGATCGGGCAGGCGGATGCCCATCGCACAGCGGTACGTGCCTGTGGGAGAGAAGTAGAGTGGATGTGTTGAACCTCAAATGCGGGCAGTGCGGCCACATCAATGAGCTTCCGGAAGACTGGAGCCAGCCGGTCGCGTTCTGCGTCAAGTGCGGCCACAAGATCCACGTGCCGCGCCAGGCAGATGCTCTGGGCGACGAGCAGGCGGACCTGCCGGAAGAAGGTGAAGTCGGGTTCGCCGAGCAGGCCCGCAAGTCCGAGGGGCGAAAGATAAGCGTCACCTGCCCCCAGTGCGGCAAGACCGTGAGCGTAAGCGGTCGCGTGGCCGGACGAAAGGCACGCTGCAAGGCCTGCGACGCGCCGATGGCTATTCCCTATCCCGACGACCTGGAGCAGGTGGACCTTCCCCGGCCGCGGAGCGGGGCAAAGGAGACGGGCCTGGACCTCGTGGCGCCCGGCGAGATGTCGGCCACGTCCAGTTCGGCCGTGGGGCCCGACGAGCGCGACGCAATGCTCGACCTGCTGCCCGAGCCGATCCAGGACGCCGTGGACGACGAGGGCACGCACGAGCCGCTGCAGGTGGTTATTCCGCTCACGCAGCACGAAACCCCGCCGCCCAGGGGCCCCCACACGCCGCACAGGCGCCCGGCGGATGTCGCGT
>JAUWQU010000448.1 GCA_030610965.1 Phycisphaerae bacterium | reverse complement strand
CCCACGCGGTTGTTGCACAGGTATAGCACTCGCATTGGTCTCGATTCCTCATTTCATCGCGTCGCGGACTCGCTCAGCGCCGAACCCGTCCACCAGCGTGCGTGCCTGAAGGCTCAAGGCAGAGCGTTGGTCGCGGTTGTTGCACAGTCCCGTCAGCGTGGAAGCCAGGTCGGACGGATCGAGTCCCCCGGCCGGGCCTAGATTGATAGCTGCCCCGCGCTCGCCCATTACCTGGCAGTTGATTCTCTGGTTCTCCGCCAGAACCAGCAACACCGCCGGCAGGCCCAGCAGGCATATCTCCCAGCATGTGCTGCCTCCGGCGGATACCGTTAAGTCC
The DNA here is from genome assembly GCA_030610965.1 of Phycisphaerae bacterium. Taxonomy (GTDB): domain Bacteria; phylum Planctomycetota; class Phycisphaerae; order SM23-33; family SM23-33; genus JAUWQU01. The sequence continues at coordinate 4,109 of JAUWQU010000448.1, read as the reverse complement.
GCCCAAGCCATCAATTCCGGCATGTTGGTGGCGTCACGTTCCAGGCGGGTGTCGGCCGACGCCCTTGCAGCGACGGCCTCGATCTCGGCCTGATGGGGATTGCTACCGCCAACTACGACTGCAACCTGCATATCAAGCCCGCCGACTTGTTCCAAGGCTCGCAGGACGGTTGGGGTAATGTTGTCAGGATCGCTACCGCCGAGAGTCACCAGTATTCTTCGGGCCGTGACGGGGATCTTACGTTTCCACGTCCGCCAAGGCCAGAACTCGCGGCGGATCAGGGCGTACCGCGTGCCGAGCAGCAGCCTGCTGTCGGGATGGCAGTCCGCGTAGAAACTCTCTTTCGCGTGGATGTTCTGGTTTAACACCAAGTCCGCGAGATATTGTTTGGCGTGTCCGTTGTCGTCGATGAACAGGATGCGCAGGCCAGCGTCCTTGATCGCTCTCTGGTAGTCAGCGCCGAAGTGGTAGCCGTCGACAACGACCCAGTCGGCACCGAGCCGCTCGGCCAGGGAGATTGAGGCGCGGGCGTCGTCGCAGCCGCCGTTGCCGAAGTCGGCGTCGATGATCTCAAGGTCCTGCTCGGCCAGCCGGCGCCGCAGCGCCGGACCGAGGCCGTGAGTGAGAATGGTCGCCCGCTGGCCTGCTTCCTGCCAGGCCTGGGCAAGCGCCAGGCATCGCATGACGTGTCCGCTGCCGATCCTGACGCCGGCGTCGGCGCGAATTAGCAGGGCCTTGTCAGGCGGTTGCATCATATCTCCTTCTGTCGAACGTGGCTGTTGATTTCCTGCCACTGCGGGTGCTGCTCCATTGCGGAAAGGGCATCCAGCCAAGAGAACCCATCATGCCCGAAGTGCTCGTAGACGGTTCGGACGAGTTCCATGTCCTCGGCCGTGTCAACCGTCCAGCGAAAGCCGGAGAAATCCCGATCGTGCGTCACGCATCGCATGGCGAACAGCTCGGGATGCTGATGGATGTAGGGCGTCACGTGCTCGCGGCAGGCGGGCTGTTTGGCCTCGCGCCAAGCACGTTGCAGGGCGGCGAAGGTCAGCGCCTCGGTATCCAGCCCACGGGGATAGGTTCGCGTGGGCGCGATGTTGGACACGTAATCCACGGCGGGCAAGTCCGCATGCAGCCGGCCGACCACGAGGTCGACCACGCCCGGGTCGATCATCGGGCAGTCGCCCGTGACACGCACGACTGCCTGGGCCTCATACACCTGTGCCGCTTGATAGTAGCGGTCCAGCACGTCGTTTTCGCTGCCCCGGTAGCACGCCCAGTTGCGCCTGCGGCACAACGCTTCGACCTCGTCGTTCCCGGCGTCTGTCGTGGTCGCCACGACCACCACGTCCAGGCTCACGGCCCGGCTGAGTCGAGTGACTACCCGGGCGAGCATCGGCTCGCCGCCGAGGTCCATCAGTATCTTTCGCGGCAGGCGCGTGCTGCCGCAGCGGGCCTGGATGATCGCGACCGTCTTCATCTCGCGTAGGCCTCCGTCACCTTGCCCACGGCCCGGATTACGTCGTCGGCGTCCTCGTCCGTCATTGCCGGGAAGATCGGCAGCGAGAGGATCCGCTCGTATGCGGCCTCGGCGACCGGGCAGTCGCCCGGCGCGGTGCCGAATGTTCGACGGTAATACGGATGCAGGTGGACGGGGATGTAATGCACGTTGACGCCGATGCCCTCGGCGCGCAGGGCCGAGAACACGGCCGCACGATCAACTCGCAGCCGGTCGAGCTCCAGGCGGATGACGTACAGGTGATACGCGTGCGAGACCTCCGGCCGTACCGCCAGGGGGCGCACGGCGGGCATATGGTCGAAGGCTTCGTCGTATCGTCGGGCGATGGCCTGTCGCCGTCGGATCCAGGCCGGCAGCTTGGGCAACTGGCTGATGCCCAGGGCGCACTGGATGTCCGTCAGCCGGTAGTTGAAGCCTAGGTCGACCATTTCGTAGAACCACGAGCCCTTGGCTTCGCGCTGGCGGTGGTCGGTGGTTATGCCGTGGTTTCTAAAGGTTCGCATTCGTTGGGCGAGTTGTGGATTGTCGGTGGTGATGGCCCCGCCTTCACCGCTGGTCACGTGCTTGACGGGATGGAAACTGAACGTATTCACGGCCGCCAGCGAGCCGACGGGGCGGCCTCGATAACTTCCGCCGATGGCATGGCAGGCGTCGTCGGCCAGGGCCAGGCCGCGCGAGCTGGTTAGTGCGGCCAGCACGTCGTAGTCGCAGCTCTGCCCGGCGTAGTCGACGGCGATAACGGCTTTCGTTCGCGGTGTGATGCGGGACTCTACACTGGCCGGGTCTATCAGCAGAGTATCGGGATCGACGTCCGCAAACACAGGCTTGCCGCCCAGGAATGCGACGCAGTTGGCAGTGGCAGCAAACGTGATGGCCGGGACGATTACCTCGTCGCTTTCGCCGATGCCCAGGCCGTACATGGCCGCGTGAAGGGCAGCCGTACCGTTGCTGACGGCCACGGCGAACGCGGTGCCCGTACGTGCCGCAAGTGCCTGCTCGAACTGCTCGACCTTAGGCCCGGTGGTCAGCCAGGCCGAGCGGAGGGTCTCTGTAACGGCAGCCACGTCGTCGTCATCCACGCACTGCCGGCCGTAGGGGAGCGTCACGGCCCTCACTGCCGGTCCGCCGTCAATTGCCAATGGTTCGCGCGGGCTCAAGCTTCCAGGCCCTCTATGAGTTTTCGCAGGTCGTCCACGGTCAGCCACATCGAGTTGCTGTCGCTGGTGTAGTGATCGCCTTCGGCTAGGGGTTTGGCATCGCTCCAGCCGTCCTGGGGCCACCATGTGTGGGCGGGCTTGATGACGTACATCTGGCCGGCGTCGAGGGTCTGCCTGACCTCGTCGTCGCCGATCAGGGCCTCGTGGAGCTTCTCGCCGGGGCGGATGCCGATTACCTTGACCTCGCAGCCGGGCGCGATGGCCTCGACCAGGTCGGTCATCTTCATGCTGGGGATCTTCGGTACGAATATCTCCCCGCCGTGCATCTTCTCGATGCAGCTTATGACGAACCGAACGCCCTGGTCGAGCGTCAACCAGAACCGCGTCATTCGCGGGTCGGTCACCGTGACGGTGCCGGTCTTTCGCTGCCGGACGAACAGCGGGATCACGCTGCCCCGACTGGCGACGACGTTGCCGTACCGCACGCAACTGAACCGCGTCGGCTTGTCGGCGCCGGCATAGGAGTTGGACTGCACGAAGAGCTTCTCGGCGCAGAGCTTGGTCGCGCCGTAGAGGTTGACCGGGTTGACGGCCTTGTCCGTGCTCAGGGCAAGGATCCTCCGCACACCGCAGTCAAGGGCGGCGTCGATTACGTTCTTGGCGCCCATGACGTTGGTCTTGACGGCCTCCATGGGGTTGTACTCGCAGGCCGGCACCTGCTTGAGGGCTGCGGCATGGACGACTATGTCCACCCCGCGCATCGCCCGGCGCAGCCTCTCGCCGTCCCGCACGTCGCCGATGAACCACCTAAGCGACGGGTGGTCGAAGCCGCCGGTGCGCATTTCGTGCTGCTTGAGTTCGTCCCGGCTGAAGACCACCAGACGCCTGGGATGTTGCTCATCGAGCATCATCCGGATGAACCGCTTTCCGAACGAGCCGGTCCCGCCGGTTACAAGTATCGATTTATCCTGCCATTGCATGCCGATGTGTCCTGTGTTGACTGGGGCGATAGCTCCACGGGCCGACCATCCGCCGGCCCATGGTCTGTTTCGACGATTCTAATCCGCCGCGTTAGCATCGACAAGCAAATAGACGCACCGGCCAGGGCCGTTCGCGCCAGGCAGTCGCATCGGGCACCGACCCAAGCAGCGTCACAAAAGCCAAAGAGCCAGAATGCGCATTGACACTCCTGCGATTGGGGGTATGATTACGATAGTAATGCTGCTCACTCGCTCTGCCCGGCCCGAGAGGCTGGCGGAGCTTATGCCGGCAGGAGCCTGCCGGCCCGCGTTAGTGAGGGCAAGGGCGTTTCTCGCTCACTCGCACCTGCCTGATGGCCGCCCGGCCGAGATGTTTTCGTCTGCGCTCGAGAGGAGCAGTCCGCGCTGCTCGCGGTGGTCGATGGGGACGGATGATCACGCTCGGGTCCTTTA
>JAUWQU010000603.1 GCA_030610965.1 Phycisphaerae bacterium | reverse complement strand
CGCAGTCGGAGCCGGCCGCGGTTTAGCCGCGGCCTTGGGCTCGGCCAGTCGGGCGATGATCGTGAAGGCCACGCCACCGGCGACGAGGCGTTCGGTTCGTGGCGGGTCCACCTCGAAGTTGCCCTGCTTGAGCGTCCGGGCGATCAGTTCGGCGTCGCTGTGCGAGCGAGTCTGGCCGTCCAGCACGAAGCCGGCCGGGTCCAGCTGGATGTCGGTTATCCGCAGGCGGATCACCGGCGGAAGGTTGTCGGTGATCCTCCTGAGCGTGTCCAGGGCGGAGGCACGTGCGGGGAGTGCGTAGCCCGTGCCGCTTACCCCGCTGAGCAGGGCCAGTTCGCTCCGCAGCCGGCTGTGGACGTTGGGTGGCCTGCGGTAGTTGGGGAAGACCCGGTGGAACTGCGTGACCTGCTGGTTATCGAGGTCGCGAACGAGGCTATCGTAGGCGAGCGCCCGCCAGTAGAGTGTGCCGACCGTCGCCGCCAGGGCCGCAAGGCCCAGGACGACGGCGCATCGCACCAGGCCCGCCAGGCGTCCCCACGGGTTGGGCAAGGCCATGGCGTCGCGCCGAAGGTCCACCCATCCGGCGTGCTGGCCGGCGAGCAGTTGCCCAGCCGCCCGCGTTGCCAGTTCTATGGGCGGCTGATCGCCCAGGCTCTCGATCTCCAATCCTGCGTCAGTCCTCACCGCGGCCTCGGCTGTCTCTACAAGCCTCCCGATGAGCAAGGCCTTCGGCTGGCATTCTGCGCCCGGGTTGGCCAGCAACTCGGCATGGAGGCAGTCGACGAGGGCGGCCGGGGCCGACGACGCGGTCAGCCAGGCCGCCGGGCAACTGCCCGCCAGGCGGAAGATGTCCACGCGGCCCTCGTCGGCGACCAGGGTGTAGTCGGCTGGGTCATCTCTACCGGCCAGGGCTTGCCACAGCCCCAGCAGGGCGGTCGGGCACATGGCGGTGACCTCGACCCCCAACTCCGCCAGCCGGTCCACGATGGCCTTGACCTGGGCGGTCTCGACGGCAATCCCGAGTGAAGTCTCGGCTACCGAGGGCAGGAAGTCGGTAGTGATGCGTTCGGCCTCGAGCGGTAACTGCTCTTCCAACCGGTAGGTCAGCGCCACCGCGCGATCCTTGCGGGGCAGGCCCCCGGTGTCCACCTGGGCCGAGAATACCATCTCGCTCGGCAGGCCCAGGCACACGCACTGGTCCAGGGCGTTCCACTCTCTGATTACGCCGACTGCCTCGTCGATGGCCGACAGGTTCTGCTCTTCGGCGGAGCTGGCGTCTGCCAAGGCCTGGACGCAGCGGACCTCGACCTGCTCACCGAGCAGGCGTGCGACGCGGCAGCGGCCCGGTTCGACCGCGATGAGGATGCCCTGGGTCTTCACGGCGCGCCCTCCACGTTGGTTGTCAGTGTGATCTCCTTGTCGTGGAAGCGGATTCGGACCTCGCCCTGGATGATAGCCAGCACCTCGGCCCCTTCGACGGTTTGGCCAACGGGCACCACTTTCTCATCGCCGCCTGGCACGCGGAACGTGGCGAACGTAAAGCCCGGCTCGATGATGGTGCCCGTCAGCACGCCGGGGAACTTGGGCTCGGCCTTCTTGGCCGCGACGACCGCCCTCGGTGTGGGATCGTAGAGCGGCTTGCGGAGCGGGCGGGTGTAGATGGACGCGTACGATACCAGCGGCCCAGCCTCCCGGGTGTCGTGCATGGTCGAGGTCTTCTGGCCGGCGCCTGACCCGCCTTCGGGGGTGCCCGTGTCCAAGGGGGCAAGCAGAGTCCAGGCGCACCAGGCCAGCACTGTGACGAAGGCCGCGTTGACCAGGATCAGCAGGCGTCTTCTGTCTCGCTGCGTCATTACCATTGGAATACCCATTGCCCCGAACTGCTGTCGGCGCCCACGAACTGCTGAACGTACAGGCGATACCACTTCCTCGTCGAGCCCTCGGCGATGATCCACACGCTGTGGCAGGCGGATGTGTCTGTCAGGAGATCCGCGGCCTTGAGCGCCTTGGAAGACTTGAGATCCAGGTGCTTCATCAGCTCACCGAGCGTGCCGTCGGGGTGTTCCTGGCGGAAGGTCAGGATCTTGCCCACGTCGGAGTCGTCCAATGCCCCAAGCAGCGCCTCGCGAAGCACGGCCGGGTCTGCCCGCCGGAAGTTGACCTGGCCGCTGCCCCAGCAGGTAACCCGCTCGATCGCGGCCGGTCTGAAGGACTGCCGCGCGAACAGCTGCGAAGGATGCCCCAAGTCGAACAACTGCTCGTAGCTGCCGTAGAGTATCGGCAGTTCAGTATCGAGTTTGCCCGGCGCGCCGGGCTCGACGGCTTCCTCCTGTGGCCGGGGCACGACGTGAAGGGCGCCCGAGAGGCCCGACTGAAGGGCGCTCAGCGCGGATGCGACTGTGCGGTCGCCGCGAGAGTGGGCGATGGCGTTTACGTTGGCCTTGGCCTGCTCGTCGGAGACGACTACGTGGAACGTCATCCCGCCAAGGACGATCTGTCGGCCGGCCCAGACGACAGGACGCTCGAACTCGACCGAATCCCGCGTGAGAAGGTCCTCCCCGGCGGCAAGGCAGGTGGCCTGGAGGCTGAGCGTCCCCCAGCGGACCTGCAATGCCCGCCGGGCGGCCGAGGCGTCCAGGGCACGCCCGCAGCAGCGTCGCGAGGTCGTCGCCAGGATCGTCCCGGCGATCACCAGGATCGCCAGTGCCATCAGCAGCACGAAGCCCGAATTGTTGTTCCTTTGTCGCATGGTCTTGTCTAAGGTCTACCGCTGAGACGCAGAGGTCTCAGAGAGTTTTTGTTCCTGTTCCTGTTGTCATGCATTGGTCGCTCGGCCTCACCGTCTTCGAACCACGAAGGTCTGCGGCTCACCGCCCGCCAGGCCGATCGTGACGGCGGTGCGGTGGGGAACTTCCTTCCAGAGCGGCCCGATCGTGACCGGGGAGCCCTTGGCCGAAGTATCCCGCATGTCGATGGACTCGACGTCCGGGCACACCAGCTCGGCCAGCGGCTGGTCGATGCCAGTCTGCTGCTTGCGGACCAGCCACGCCCGCCCGTCGATCCGTCGGACCTCGTAGCGAACAACGCTCCTTAGATGTTCGAGTTCCATGTCGCTGCTGGCCAGCGAAGTCTGCGTGCGGATCGCCAGCCATTGGCCTTTGGCGTCCGCGTGATAGTGGCTGGCGTGCAGCAGGTCCGCGGTCAGGATCATGTCCAGACCGGCCGTGCGCGATGCGGCCGGCTCGGCGGCCTCGATACGCCTCTCGGACCGCGCGAGGTTGCCGACGGCCACAAGGGCTCCGGTCATCAGCATGCCCGTTATCGCGATGGCGGCGACGAGCTCAATCAGCGTAAGCCCGGCCCGCCGGGGTCTTCTGTTTTTCCGGGTCGCTCTTCTCATCTTCTCTATTCCGAACGGTCGGCAGGACTACTTCCACCCTCACCGCCGGTTGGT
>JAUWQU010000197.1 GCA_030610965.1 Phycisphaerae bacterium | reverse complement strand
GCCAACAAGCTGGCCCTGGAAAGCGGCGCGACGTTCTCCTCCGACGGGTCGGTCTCCACGCTACGGCTCAACCAACTGACCGGATCGCCCTATGGAATGATGGTCGGCTGGAATCTCCAGGTCGGCCATGCCGGCGGCAGCGGTGTCGGCGCCGTGGTCCTGGCGGGTTCGCAATTGTTCATGAGCGTAGGGCGCAACTTCGTCGTGGGCCACGCGACCAATGCGACTGTGACACAGAGCGCCGACGGATCGTCCGTGTCGGTGGGTAACAAGCTTCAGATCGGCTACGCCGCGGGACTGACCGGGACCTACATTCTGAGCGGACCGTTCTCGACGCTGACGGCGCAGGACGAGTACGTCGGCTGGGAGGGTGTCGGCACTCTGACTCACAGTGACGGCACCAACAACGTCACCGGCACTCTTACCCTCGGCGAGGCCGACACAGCCGACGGGACTTACACGATGACCGACTCACCGATTCTCATGACCGGCTCGACGGTCGTGGGCAACATCGGCGAGGGCACGTTCGACCAAGGCGGCGGACAGCATACCGTCACGGGCGGAATCATCCTCGGCTTGGCCCCGGCCGGCAGCGGCGACTACATACTGGACGGCGGGTTCGTGGACGCAAACGAAGCCACCGTCGGCTATCAGGGCGGCGGGACCTTCACGCACAACGGCGGCGACGTGGAGATCGGGGACGAACTCCGGGTCGCCTGGGGCCTGTCCAGCAGCGGCGACTACGCACTCGGCGGAAGCGGATCGTTGTCAGCCGCGAGCGAGGCCATCGGTGTCAGCAGCGACGGGACATTCACCCAGACCGACACGTCCACCAACACGGTATCCGAGACGCTGACCATCGGCAGCGAGTACGACGGCAACGGCACGTACAACCTGAACGGCGGAACGCTGACCGCGGGCACGGTGCAGGTAAGCCTCTGGGGCCAGGGCCGGTTCAACCTGGGTGCCGGCTCGCTCATCGCCGACGACGTGGACATCCGTCCCCGGGGACACATGGAGGTAACCCGAAACTGGACCTTCGCCGGCTCGCTGACGGTGAGGGGGGGAACCCTCAACATGCCGGGGATGGAGTTGACCATCGACTCGCCCGATGCGACTGCCGAATGCACCGTCGAGGACCTTAGCGGCTCGGCCGGCCATCTGACCGCCGACACGCTGAACATCGGCACGGACGGCCAGGGAACGCTGCTCCAGTCCGGGGGCGTCACGACCGTGGCCAACAACCTGAACCTCGGCGTTGGGGTCGATGGCCATGGCACGGCCTACTTCACCGGCGGCCTGTTCACCGCCGACGAAGCTGTCATCGGCAAGGCCGGCAGGGGCGAAGTCCAACAGTACGACGGCAGCACCGTTACACTGGCGGGCAACCTGAGCCTCGGTGAGTTGTCCGATTCGCTGGGAAGCTACGTGATGTACGGCGGCCTGCTGTCGGCCCACAGTATGACCATCGGAACCCGGTCGCGGGGCGCGGTAGCGCAGACGGGCGCAACCTCCCATGTCACGGTGACCAGCGGCCTGCACGTCGGGTTCGCCTCCGGCTCTGACGAGAGCAGTTACGCGTTGCTGGGGGGAACGGTGACGGCCGGCAGTGTAAATGTGGGGTTCGGAGGCTCGGCGGCATTCGCCGTCAACGGCGGCACGCTGACCACTGAGGGCGGGATCAACGTCGCCAGCCAAGGCAGCTTTACCTTAGGTGCCGGGCTGGTCGCCGCTGACTTCGTCTCGGTCAGCGGCCCCGCCAACTTTGATTTCGGCCCATTCATGGGCACGTTACGGACGAACGCGCGGGCCGGCTTCGGCGACGACATATCGTTCGGCGGATGGCTTCAGAGCGGCCACTCCGGCGGGCCCACCGCGGGCACTCACTCCGTCGGCGCCGGGCAGGGCTTCTCGGCCGGTAGCCTGACGGTCGGCTACGATGCTCCCGGCACGTTTGCCCAGGAAGGCCTGGGCTCCAGCGTGAACGCGGGGGCCGCGCTGACACTGGGCGCGGAGGCGTTGGGCAACGGCACCTACGATCTGGCCGGAGGCACCCTCACCGCCCAGTCGCTTTACGCCGGGCTGTCCGGCAGGGGGACGGTCAACCACACCGACGGCAACGCGAACGTCCAGAGCGTGATACTCGGGTACAACTTCGGCTCGGTGGGCTTGTACAACCTGAACTCAACGGGCAGCCTCGTCTGCGACACCGAATCGATCGGCGCCGGCGGGGTCGGAGAGTTCACACAGCTTGACGGTACGCACGTCGTCAACAGCGTGATGGCCTTGGGCGTGCCGGAGTACGGGTCCGGGCGATACACGATCAGCGGCGGGCAGTTGACCGTCGGCACGCTGTTTATCGGCGGCCTGGGCGACGGGGACATGGTTGTCCGAGGCGGCCAGGCCTCCGTCAGCGGCGCCGCATACGTCGGCGCCATCGGCGGGCGGGGCGGGCTGACGCTGGATCGCAGCTCGCTGTCGGTCGGCGGCGACCTGAACATGCAGTTCGTCACCGACGCCAACGAGGGCCGCGGTATGCTGCGCTACAACGTCCGCGGCACCGCGGCCGGAACCGACTACGGACAGGTCATCTCCACCGGCCAGCTTTCCCTGGCCACCGTGGGCGGCACGCTGGTGATGGACTTCTCAGCCTATGAGCCCACCACCGGTGACGCATTCGAGCTGGTCACCGGCTTCACCGCGGTGCAGGGGCAGTTCGACGCCGTCGCGATCCTCGGCCTCTCGGATTTCTTCGAGTACTCTCTGGCCTACACCAACGGGGCCGCGACGCTGACGGCCTTGACAGACGGCATCCACGAAGACTCGACCATCAGTTCGCTGCGCATCTCCTCGGGAGGCCGGGGCGGCAGCAACGAGTGCATCGGTGGCATGGACGCGAGGTTCAGCAGCACGCCCGGTGGCGTGTTGGCCTCGCAATTCCGCCGCAAAGCCAAGGGCTCTCTCGGCGACGACCTCGCCGACATCGGCGACGCTTTCGCCCCGGCCGGCGAGTCGATCGCGCAGTTCTGGCAAATCACCTACGGCAGCGCATTTACCGGCGACGTCGAACTCACGTTCGCCTACGACGAGTCCCTGCTCGGCGCCGGCGAGTCCGAGGACCTTCTCGGCGTCTACCACTACGACGGGGCGGCTTGGTATGAGCTGCCCGTCATTTCGCAAGACACCGAGGCCAACTTCATCACGGTTATGACGCCGGGGTTCTCCGACTTCGTCCTTGCCTATGTGGCAGAGTCCCTCCTCGGCGATGCCGACTCTAACGGCGTGGTTAACGCGGCCGACTACATCGCCCTGAAGACCCACATGGGCCAGGGCAGTGATGCAACGACGGCCGACGGCGACTTCGACGGCGACTTCGACGTGGACTTCGACGACCTGGAACTGCTTCTGACCCACTACGGCGAGTCCAACCGGGCCATCCCGATTCCCGAGCCCGGGGCCGCGGTCCTGCTAATGCTCGGCGCGGTTGCGCTGATTCAGCGGCGTCGGCGTAGGTTAGCCTGAGCGCGCGGCCAGGGCGTAGCCGATTGCGAAGATCAACGTCGTCTGGATGAAGAGCGGCACGGCGATCCACAGGATCGTCAGCGGGTTGGCAAGGTCTGCTCTTCACGCGGCCGGCACTTCTTCAACAGGCCCACTGTCCTCGGATGTCGTCCCCGGATCTCGGAGAGGCGGAAAACAGTGAGGCGTCCCGGGATTCAACGTTAGTTGATTACCGTGTTCCCGCTGCTGTTGGGGCCAATCTGCGTAACCTTGGCCCCGCCTGTCACGTTGCCGATTGACTGATCACCTGAATTGGCGACCGATAGATTCGGCAGCAGTTGCCGGAGCCCCTCCAGTTCCTTTGCCAACTCGGCAAGCGATTGCGGATTGTGCTGCAGCCAAGTCGCCAGATCGCTGTGAAGGTAGTCCACGTTCTCGGCGAACTTCGGGGCATCCGTCGTTTCCTCAACGCGCGATACCGTTGCCTCAAGTCGCGAATCGCCCTTAAAGGCCTCCTTAACCCATTTCCACAATGTCGTCGCTTTGTCCCGCACGGCCTCATAGGTATCCTTGCCCATTGTATTCAGTGCACCGTCCGCCATCTTACCGACGGCATACGGGACAACAACCTGAACAATATAGGCCGCCGCGTCACTCGCCTGGGACAGATCCAGTTCGCTCATGACAAATCTCCTTTCGCTGTACAAAGGCATGTTGACGATCTTATCAACGTGATCGATATGGACCACAACGGCATATGGTAGTTTTTCGCCCTGGCGATGGCCGGAGGCAAGAAGCCGCATCAGGGCCTCGATAACGTCAGCCATCGGCGGCATCCTTCTTGAAGAGTCCGCTGAGCGCCGGCAAGAGAGGTTCCAGCAAGTCCTCATCAGGTTCGCGGCCCAGTTCCTGAACCACCGCAATGTAATGACGGACCAAAGAGGCCATGAGCCGCCCAAGAGGTTGCGGCTGCTGAACGAAGACCGGCGAGAGGGCGGAGATCGCCTCGATAAGTGATTTCTCCGCGGCCGTCAGGTCGCCACCGGCCTTCTGAACGATATGTAACGTCCCGAGAGCCCTTGCCAGGTCCGGAAGGAACGCCTCCGGCTGAGACGACGCCAGTTTCCGGTATGTCTCGACCGCCTCCCGAGTCGCCTCCAGCGCCTCGTCACGACGACCCGTCTCGCTCAGCCTGTTGCCCAGGTTGTTCAGCGACGCAGCCAGGTCCGGAAGGAACGCCTCCGGCTGAGACGACGCCAGTTTCCGGCGAATCTCGACCGCCTCCCGAGTCGCCTCCAGGGCCTCGTCACGACGACCCGTCTCGCTCAGCCTGGCACCCAGGTTGTTCAGCGACGCAGCCAGGCCCGGAAGGAACGCCTCCGGCTGAGACGACGCCAGTTTCCGGTGTGCTTCGCAGAGCATCCGCTCGAGTCGCAAACCGGGCTCAGCCAGCGTCAGGGAGCCAAGGGGGATCGCCGAAGAGAGGCGCCGCAGGAATCCCAGATCCTTCACTTGCGCCGCCTTCGCCAGCAGAGCATCGAACCACTTGAGCGATCCGACAGCCGCAGGCAGCTTGTGACCCCTCATCTGCTCCGGCACACCCCCGAAATCCCGCCACAACCGGATGAGGTAGGCAATGGGGTCTTCCTTGCCCTGGCCGGCCGTTCGGTCTTCCGGCACCACTTGACATATCTCGTAGAGCATGTCGCCAAGGACATCGGTAGGTAGCAGATAGGGGTCCGCCGTCAACGCATGATACACAAACGCCTCGCCGATAATGTCGGGCTTGACTTGGCCCACACCCAGATTGCTCTTTTCGTTCGGCAGCAATTCGGTGGTGTCGCGGGCCAGGCTGGGCCCGTTGCCCGGGTAGTCCGTCTGAGTTATCTTCAGAAGCTTCTCGGACCAATCCCGCGCTTCAGGCTGCGAGAACCCTCCGCTGATCGTGCTGCACGCCGCAAGATAGGCCGAAAGAAGACTGTCGTGCTGCAGTTTCATCCGGCCAAGCTCATGGTCCCTGGCAAGGCATTCGGCCAAGTCGGTTCGGGACATCGACAACACCTCAGACAGTCCGCGCCGCAGGCAGGCAGCCGCTGCCATGATGGTATGAAGCGGGTTGCCCCACTGTGCCTCCTGAAGGGCATGATCGAGCACGGCCTCCTTGTCGGATGGAAGTCCCGAGTAGTCGATGCCATCAATCTGCGCAAACTGCTCTTGCATCTGCAGGAAAATGGCCTTGCGATCCGCAACGTTTTCCAGAGGCTGCAAGGGCGTGGGTTCAAGAGGGGAGAAATGCCCCGCCAAGCCGACCCGGCTGAAACGCTCCGGTTTGATGAGATCATGGAGCCAGCCCGCCTCCGTCGACGCGTCTCGTTCCAACAGGAGGACTCGTACGGGGCAACTCTGCTCGGAGAGGTTAACGGCCAAGTATTCCAACCAAGACCGGAGAAATGCTCGCAGGGAAGCCGCGTAGTCGACGATCGCCAAAACCGGGTTGACAAAGCGCAATCCTTGGATATCGGAAACGGGCGTCGGCTGAGGCCTCGCGAGGAACCCCGCGGCCCAAGTACCCGGAGACAACCTCGATCCGCCATCCAAGGTATTGGCTTTCGAGCGGGTCATCAATTCGAGGGCAAGTCGGGTCTTGCCGATCCCGGCGGGACCAGCGAACGTTCGGATGGACAGTTTCGGCGGGGAATCGAGCCATGCAAGAAGCCCATCCAGGAGCGGCTTGCGACCCACGAATTTGGTCGCTTCCGCGTAGGTGTTGACCTTGCACATCACGGGATCAGGGTGGGGGCGGAGCGCCTGCTTTCGGCGGATAGGCAGCTCAAGATCAAGCAGCTTCTCGCTGCCATGGCAGATGGATATCGAATTGTTGTTCCCCCGAAACTGAAGGACTACGGAGTCTGAGACATTCCCGATGTCTTGCTTCCCCATCGCAATCTCCCATTGCCGGCAGGTGATGGTTTAACTAACTTCCCGAAGCCGACTTGCGCATCATATACAGACTTCCGGAAAATGTCAAGCAACATCAGAAACTCCACTGTCTGACTCGATGGGGGTTATTGTACGGCCGGGGCGGAACCAGCCTTGGGTACGCAGGCAGACTTTTACGAGCATGAGCATGACGGGCACTTCGATGAGGACTCCTACTACGGTGGCCAGGGCTGCGCCGCTGGATAGGCCGAAGAGGATCGTCGCGGTGGCGATGGCGACCTCGAAGTGGTTGCTCGCGCCGATCATGGCTGAGGGGGCGGCGTCGGCGTAGGTGAGCTTCAGCGCGCGGGCCAGGGCGTAGCCGATCGCGAAGATCAGCGTCGTCTGGATCAGCAGCGGCACGGCGATCCACAGGATCGGCAGCGGGGGGGCGAGGTCTGCTCTTCACGTGACCGAAACTTCTTCAGCAGGCCCACTGTCCCCGGATGTCGTCCCCGGATCTCGGAGAGGCGGAGAATAG
>JAUWQU010000687.1 GCA_030610965.1 Phycisphaerae bacterium | reverse complement strand
CCGCGGGCCTGCGTACGGGCAAGCATCGGCGGCACTTCGGCAGGCAGACAAGGTCACTGGAGAACGCCGCACATCAGCCGCGTGTCACCCAGCAACGGGGCCAACAGGGCCGAAAGGAGATAGCATGTCTGACCAGGGAGTTTGGGTATCGGTGGTAAGAGGATTCGCAGGCGCGCTCATCGTGGCGGCCTGCGCTACGCTGCTGGCGGTCAATCAGGGCTGCGATATTCCCGGCGCGGCGGCGATGAAGGCGCCCCGGCTGCTGGCCGACCTGCCGGACTACGCTCCGACGCCGGACGGCATGGCCTTCGACGCCGAAGGCAACCTTGTTGTCGCCTGCCCGAACTACGGCAGCTACGCCGAGGGCGCGACCAAGCCAAGCCGCCCGGCCTTGTTCCTCCGGATCGACAAGGACGACAAGGTCCACAAGTGGGTCGAGTGCCCCGTGCTGGCCGAGACGGGGCGGGCCTGCCCGATGGGCATCGCCTTCGGGCCCGACGGCGACATGTACGTCTGCGACAACCAGAACTGGCCTACGGGCAACGGCAAGGACGGCCAGATCAACCAGGGCCGGCTGCTGCGGCTGCGGATCCGCGGCGACAAGGTGGTCAAGACAACCGTCGTCGCCTCGGGCATAAGCCACCCCAACGGCGTTCGCGTGCATAAGGGCCTGCTCTACCTGACCGTGAGCATGCTGCCGAAGGTGAAGAACCCCGACGGCCTGCTTGTAAGCGCCGTATACCGCTTCAAGATCGACGACGAGAACATTCAGGTCGCAAACACCCGGGCGGACAAGAACCTGCTGGTCGAACTGAAGACCCTCAACCGCAACTGCCAGTACGGCGCCGACGGTCTGGTCTTCGATTCCAAAGGCAACCTGTACGTGGGCAACTTCGGCGACGGGGCGCTTCACAAGATCACCTTCGACGCCAAAGGCGAGGTCAAGGGCCAGAGCATCTTCGCCCGGACCGACCTCGACTACTCGCTGGACCCCAAGGCCCCGGGCTTCCTGGCCAAGGCGACGAAGGCGAAGATGCGGACCACGGACGGCATCTGCATCGACGCCGCCGACAATATCTACGTGGCGGACTTCTCCAACAACGCCATCGCCAAGGTGGGCCCGGCCGGGCGGATCACCGTGCTGGCCCAGAACGGAGACACCGACGGCTCGGGCGGCCTGCTCGATCAGCCCGGCGAGCCGATCATCCGCGGGCGGCAGCTCGTCGTGACGTGTTTCGACAAGGTCACCGGGCCCGACAAGGTCAACACGAAGCACGACAAGCCGCACACGATATCCGTTATCGACCTGGACTGAGTACCGGCAAGGGCCGCGACACGCCCCACCTCCGGCTGGGTTACAGAGAACGTGACCGGCGGCGCGGGCGATTCCAACCCCCGCCGGCGGAAGTTGACACGACAGACAGCGGCCATTGTCTCGACCACTCGTTGAAGAAAGGACTGCGGCACCATGGATACGATCACAGGAATCGCATTTGCCCTGCTGGGCGCCGTGTTTCTCGGCACGTTCGCTCTGCCTTTGAAGTACCTCCAGAAGCACGCGTGGGAGAACACGTGGGGTGCGTTCTTCCTCTTCGCCATGCTGGTTGTGCCGGTTGGCTTCGCAATGCTGGTGGTCAAGGACCTATGGGTAGGCTTCGCGGATGTTCCCTGGTCGGTAATCCTCGGCGTGATGGGCCTGAGCTTCCTCTGGGGCTGCGGGTTCTGCTGCTGGGGATACGGGCTTTCGCTGCTGGGCCTGTCTATCGGCTACTCGCTGACGATGGGCACCATGGCCCTGGTCGGCTCCATCGTGCCGTTCTTCCTGGGCAGCGCCGAAATGGCGACGACCGTGCCGGGAATGGTCGTTATCGGAGGAATACTCATCTGCATCCTCGGTGTGGCGATAAACGGAATCGCCGGCACTAAGCGCGAGAAGTCCCAGGCCGCCGCCAAGGCTAAGGCGGGAGAGGCCAAGAAGAACGTGCTCTTCGGCGTGTTCATCTGCGTGCTGGCCGGCGTGCTGTCCTCCGGCCTGAACATCGCATTCCACATAGGCAACAACGTCGGCAATATCGCGAAGATATCCGAAGAGCAGTTCAAAAACCCCGCCTGGCTCGCCGGCTTGTCGACCTGGACGCTGGTCTTCATCGGCGGAGGGATCTCCAGTGTGGGGTACTCCGCATTCCTGCTGACCAAGAACAAGTCGTGGGGCGTCTTCGCCTCCAAGGGAGCGTCGAAGCTTCTGTTCCTGGCTTTTCTCATGGCTGCCGGGCACTTCGCCTGCATCTTCTTCTACGGCATCGGCGGCTTGAAGCTCGGCAAGCTCGGCACGTCGGTCGGCTTCGCCATCTTCCAGTCCGGCGCGCTGTTGCTGGGCAACGCCCTGGGAATCTTCACCGGGGAATGGAAAGGCGCCAACACAAAGAGCAAGGCATGGCTGGGCGCCGGCCTGGCGGTGCTGATCCTGGGCATCGTGATCGTGTCGGTCGGAAACGCCATAACGCCTTGAGCCGACCGGCCTGATAACCGCACCGTCCGCCCGAAACCGCTGCGCTTAAATGAGGAGCACTGCAATGAGAGCCGTAGCCGTTGTCGAACCCAACAAGGTCGAGGTCGTCGAGGTCTCCAAGCCCGAGCCAGAGCCCTACCAGGCACTCGTCCGCACGGAGGCGGCCGCCCTGTGCAACGCCACGGACTCCAAGCTGGTGGCCGGGCACTTCCCCGGCGTGACAGACTACCCGCTGATGCTCGGGCACGAGACGGCCGGCATCGTCGAGGCCGTCGGCGGGAAGGTTCGGTCATTCAAGATCGGCGACCGCGCCATCGGCGGGCTGGTCTTCGCCTTCTCGGACCCCAAGTACCACAGCGGCTGGGGCGGGTTCTGCGAGTACACGATTATCAACGACCATGACGCGATGGTCGCCGACGGCGTGGCCGACGCCGAGCACGACTGGTTCGAGTGCTACGAGATCCAGCGCACCGTCCCGGCCGACATCGCCACCGAGGAGGCCGTCCTGCTCTGCACGTGGCGGGAGGTCTACGGCGGATTTGGAGACTTCAACCTCCAGGCCGACGACGAG
>JAUWQU010000112.1 GCA_030610965.1 Phycisphaerae bacterium | reverse complement strand
GGCGTGCGGCCCCGCACCGCGGCGCTGCGGGGAAACTTGCCCGGCGGGAAGAACCCCCCCGGGCTCGCCTCGGAAGCCGTGGAACTGCAAGCGCTCCGGGCCGCCGCAGCCGACACTCCCCTCACCGACGCGGCCGGCAGGCGGGCGCTGCTGGACAAGGCGTGCAAGCTCCGTCGGCGAATCGCACTGTCCAACCCGCTGCTGAACTTCGGCAAGCTGCTGTTCATCACCCGGAAAGACCCCGGCGGGCCGTTCCACATGTGCGATCAGTTCTACGGCTGCAACGCCCGGCCCGGCGGCGGGCTGTACGTGCTGTCGGATGTCTTCGGCGAAAAGCCCACCGCGGGGAACCTGCTGGAAGACTCCGTCGTCCAAGCCGGCCGACTGAAGGGGCAGAAGCTCGTCGGCGGATCTTTCCTGTCCCCGGAACTGTCCTTCGACGGCAAGACCGTCCTGTTCGCCTGGACTCAGGCCAAAGCGAAGAAGACCTACACCTGGGGCCCGGAGATCAGCTACCACATCTTCAAGTGCAATGTTGACGGCAGCGGTTGGGTGCAGTTGACCGACGGGGATGCGGATGATTTCGATCCGTGTCTTCTGCCCAACGGGCGGGTGGCGATGATCTCGCTGCGCCGCGGCGGGTACTTGCGGTGCGGGCGGCACTGCCCGGTATACACGTTGTTTTCGATGACGCCCGACGGGGGCGACATCATCCCGCTGAGCTACCACGAGACGCACGAGTGGCAGCCCAGCGTGGATAACGACGGCATGCTGGTATACACGCGGTGGGACTACGTCGACCGCGACACGAACGTCGCCCACCACATCTGGACGGCCTACCCCGATGGGCGCAACCCGCGTAGCTATCACGGCAACTATCCCGTCGACCGCAGCAAGCGGCCGTGGATGGAGATGGAAATCCGGGCGATCCCCGGTTCCCGCCGGTACGTCGCCGTCGCCGGGGCCCATCACGGCAATTCCATCGGGTCGCTGGTGGTGCTCGATCAGCGGATCGAAGACGACAACGCCATGAGCCAACTCAAACGCCTCACCCCCGAAGCCCCCTTCCCCGAGGCCGAAGGGTCCCCGCGCGCGAACATGCGGTATGGCACGCCCTGGCCGTTGAGCGAGGATTACTACCTGTGCGTGTACGACGGCAAGGCCGGGAACCGGGGCATCCACCTGATCGACCGCTTCGGCAACCGGGAACTGCTCTACCGCGATGCGTCGATCCCGTGCCTTAGCCCGATCCCGCTACGGCCCAGGCCCACGCCGCCGATGATCCCCGACCATACCACCGCCGTGGCGACGGCGGCGGACAAAGGCCGCCTCGCAACGGTGGCCGTGATGAACGTGTACGAGTCCGACTTCGACTGGCCGGCCGGGACGAAGATCAAGGCCCTGCGGGTGATCCAGGTGCTGCCTAAATCCACCGCCCCGCCGAATAAGCCCCGCATTGGCGCGGGCAACCAGACCAACGCCCGGGCCGTGCTGGGCACCGTGCCTGTCGAGGCCGACGGCAGCGCGTACTTCGAGGCGCCGGTGGGCAAGCCCATCTACTTCCAGGCGCTGGATGAACGCGGACTGGCCGTGCAGTCGATGCGCTCGGCCACGTACGTGCATCCGGGGGAACAGTTGGCCTGCCAGGGCTGCCACGAGCCCAAGCGCCGCGGCCCGCCGGCAGGGGCGCCCGTGCCGCTGGCGATGCGCCGCGAGGCTTCGGACATCCAGCCGGAATGCGAGGGCGCCAACCCGTTCAATTACGTCCGGCTGGTCCAGCCCGTTCTGGACCGCCACTGCGTCACCTGCCACCGCAAGGAAAAGGCGCTGGACCTTTCCTCGACGCCGACCAAGCGCGGCTTCACGGCCTCGTACGATAACCTCGCCGCGAAGTACGGCTCGTTCTACGACGTTTCCAACGGGTCGATCAGGAGCGGCGCGCGCGGCGGCAGCCGATCGATGCCGGGCAAATTGGGCGCCCGCGCCGCCAAGCTCGCGGGATACCTGACCGCCAAGCACCACGGCCTGAAGCTCCCGGCCGCGGACCTCCGCCGCCTGACGCTCTGGCTGGACTGCAACAGCGAGTTCCTAGGCGCGTACGAAAACCCCCAGGCCCAGGTGCGCGGAGAGATCGTCAAACCGTCGCTCGAGTGATACTCCGGGGGCCGTTTACGAGAGGAATCCAGATGTCCACTATCGACGTTGCCTGGGCGCGTGAGCAGTTTCCGGCCTTGGCTATTCAGGTTGACGGCAAGCCGGCGGTGTTCTTCGACGGCCCTGGCGGAACCCAGGTGCCCCGGCGGGTTATCGACGCGATGGTAAACTACCTCGCCACGTCCAACGCCAACACGCACGGCGAGTTCGCCACCAGCGTGCTGACCGATGAGATAATCGCGTCTGCCCGCGCCGCCATGGCAGAGCTTCTCGGCTGCGATTGCGACGAGGTGGTTTTTGGCGCGAACATGACGAGCCTTACCTTCGCGATGAGCCGGGCGATCGGGCGGGAGTTGAAAGAGGGCGACGAGGTCGTGGTGACGCTCCTGGACCACGACGCGAACTACGCGCCGTGGGAGGCCCTGGCCGAACGTGGCGTCGTGGTGCGGTCGGTCGGCGTGAATGTCGCCGACTGCACGCTCGACATGGACGACCTGCGACGCAAGATCGGCCCGCGAACGCGACTCGTGGCCGCAGGCTATGCGTCGAACGCGGTGGGTACGATCACCGACATTGCCGAGATAGCCCGGCTGGCCCACGGCGCCGGAGCGATGTGCTACGTCGACGCGGTTCACTACGCGCCTCACGGGCCCATCGACGTGCGGGCGCTGGATTGCGACTTTCTGGCCTGCTCGCCGTACAAGTTCTTCGGCCCGCATACAGGGGCGCTGTACGGCAAGCGGGAGCACCTGGCCAGGCTGCGGCCCTACAAGGTTCGTCCCGCCGATGACGAGGGCCCCGACCGCTGGGAGGTCGGCACGCTGAACCACGAGGGCCTCGCCGGCGTTGCCGCGGCGATCGACTACCTTGCCGAGCTCGGCGCCCGCTCGGCCGGGCCCGACCGAGCGCCCGCGAGCCGGCGCGAGGCGCTTCTATCGGCGATGTCCGCGATCCGCGAGTATGAGTCGCAACTCGCAGCCAGGCTGATCCGCGGGCTGCTGGCGATTCCGGGCCTGACGTTCTACGGCATAACCGACTCGAAGCGAGCCCAGCAGCGCACGCCGACGGTGTCGGTGCGAATCGCGGACCGCAGCCCGCGCGAGCTGTCGCGCAGCCTGGCCCGGCGCGGGATATTCGTGTGGGACGGCAACTACTACGCGATAAATCTGACGGACCTGCTGGGCGTCGAGGACGATGGCGGCATGCTCCGGATCGGCCTGGTCCACTATAACACCGCAGAGGAAGTAGACCGCCTCCTGGCGGCTCTCGGCGAGATCGTTTCCGGGTAGCAGGTCCCCGCCGGCAATAGATCGCCCGATCTCACTGCGGATCGCGCCATCCGGCCTGGCCGATGAGCTTTACGAAACGGACCCGGCAGACTTCGCGGCGGGTGAAGGTGTCGCCTGTGCGCTGGATGACGATGAGCATTTGCTCGTCCCGGCCGCCGACGGGCAGGACTATGCGCCCGCCCTCGGCCAGTTGGGACAGCCAGCTTTGCGGCCCGTCCGGCCCGGCCGCGCCGCAGATGATGCCGTCGAACGGCGCTTCCTCGGGCAGGCCCAACGTCCCGTCGGCCGTGATGACGGTCACGTTGTCGGCGCCGGTGCCCGCCAGCGTGTCTATGGCTCGCTCGGTCAGCTCGTCGATCCGCTCGACGGCGTAGACGTGCGAGACCATCCTGGCGAGGATCGCGGTCTGGTATCCGCTGCCCGCGCCTACGTCCAGCACGCGATGGTGGGGCTCGGGGCGAAGCTCGCGGATCATCAGGGCCACGACCAGCGGCTGGCTTATCGTCTGGCCATGCCCGATCGGGAGCGGATGATCGCAGTAGGCCTCGTTAAGGTACGACGCGGGAAGGAACCGCTCGCGCGGCACGGCCATGAAGGCCGACAGCAGCTTCGAATCCGCTATGCCGCGGGCGCGGAGATGCTCCTCAACCATTTGCCGCCGCTGTGCGAGCCATTTGTCTTCCGTGGTGTCCATTTGCGCTTGGTTGTATTATATCTCTGGATTGGCCGGGAGGCGAGCGGGCGGTGTGCGAACGGCCCCGGCCCTTGGCGGGCGGGTGTGCGGCGATTCATTCGCGGCGGTTCGAGAGAGCGAGAGGAAACCGACAATGGCGCGATCGCAAGTTGTTACGTTGCTGACGGACTTCGGCACGCGGGACGGCTACGTGGGCGCGATGAAGGGGGCCATCCTCGCGGTCTGCCCCAAGGCGGACATCGTGGACATATCCCACGACGTGCCCGCTCACGACATCATGGCCGGGGCACTGGCACTGGCGACCGCGGCGCCGCAGTTCCCGCCCGAGACGCTCCACGTCGTCGTCGTGGACCCCACCGTCGGCACGGACCGAAAAATTCTCGTCGGGCGATTCGGCCAGCAGGTGTGCCTGTTTCCCGACAACGGCGTCATCACGCTTATCGCCGCCGGCTTCCCGACGGAGTCGCTCAACATCGTTCTTCCGCCGGAATCCATGGCGGGCGGGCCCGCGTCAATGACATTCCATGGCCGGGATGTATTCGCGCCGCTGGCCGGTCGAATCCTCATGGGCCTGGACATCCGAAAGCTTGGCCCGCAGCCG
Source organism: Phycisphaerae bacterium (assembly GCA_030610965.1). GTDB lineage: Bacteria > Planctomycetota > Phycisphaerae > SM23-33 > SM23-33 > JAUWQU01. The sequence continues at coordinate 3,986 of JAUWQU010000112.1, read as the reverse complement.
ACGGCTTACACGCTGCTGGACATCCCCCAGCCCGTGCAGGACGACAATGATATCTCCGGGCAAGTCATACACGTGGACCGCTTCGGCAACCTGGTGACCAACATCCCCGCCGCGGCCGTAATGCGGAAATGGCCCAACATCGAGGCCGTCCGCGCCACCTGCGCCGGCCGCGACGCCGGACAATTCGCGGCCACGTACGCCTTCGCCGAGGACCAGGCGCCGCTGGTATTGCTGAACTCCTCCGGCCGGGTCGAACTGGCCGTAAACCGCGGCCGGGCCTGCGACGCCCTGTCTGCCGGCGTAGGCGCGCCGGTCAGCCTGCAAGCTTAGATAGCGGCTACCTGATATGACGCCGGCATCGGACAACTCGACGTTTGACCCTCCGGCCGACCTTCCGCGCGCGACGGGCCTGATGGTAGCCTCGGCCAGTCCGGGCGAGGGCAAGACCGTCATCGCCGCGGCCATTGCTCGCAGCCTGCGGCGCGACGGCCGCAACGTGGAGGTCTTCCTGCCCGTCGCTACCGGCTGCAGGGCCGATCGCGGCGGGCTTATCAGCGATTCCGCCGACATCCTGGCCGCGTGCGCCGAGAGCCGCCGCACGCTGGCGGAGATATCCCCGGTTCGGCTGGCATCGCCGCTGGCCCCGGCTGCCTCAGCCGCGATCGGCGGTGCGGCCGTGGACCTTACAGCGATCTTCGACGCGTGGCGATGTCTTGTGGACAAGGCGGAATGCGTCGTCGTCGAGGCGCCTTGCGGGCTTGCAAGTCCGATCACCGAAGACTTCCGGACGATCCACCTGGCAAAGTGCCTCGCGCTGCCCATCGTGCTTGTCGTCAACGCCGAACCGGGCGCGCTGGCCCGGGCGCTCCTGGCCGTGGATGCCGCCAACTCGCACGGGCTTGCCCTGGCCGGGTGCGTCCTGAACCGCTATCCGGGCGACTGCGCCAGCGACGCGCCAATCGACGACAACTTGCGCAGCCTGCCGATTGTGCTCGACCGAGTTGCCGGGCTCAAGACGCTGGCCCTGGTTCCCGACGACCCCGCCAACAACGTCTCCGCGGGGCGAATCGCACACAGCACCTACTTCGCCGTGGACCAGGTCCAGTGGGATGACGTCTGGCGGCAGGCGAAACGGTAGTCTTCTGTCAGTCGTCATCCATTGCATATGGCGCTAAGGATGCCCTCTCTTCATATCTTCATGCTTCCAGCCTTGGGCAAGCATGCGACGGATGGGTAAATATGGAGTGCGCGTGGCGCAGTCCCGAAGGGACGGAGACACCGCTTTGGATCGAGTGCGGCTAGTGCCGGCGCGTGTCGCCGACCCGATCAATTCCACTCCAATCCAAAGCGGCGTCTGCGCCGCCGCAGTCCATATTCACCGTCTTCGTTCCCTGGCCTCCGTTACGGGCGAGCCGTGTCTGTGGACGGAATCTTCAGCAGGGCGTAACGCTCGGGTAGCAGTCGGGTGTCCGGTTGCGGGGCCAGGTAGTAGTGCGTTTGTCCGCCGTTTGCGTCCTGAGATGTGGCGCGAACCTGGAAGTTCCACAGCTCGGCCGCACCGGGCGCGGGCCGCCTGGCGGAGAACTGGTTGAGCCCGACGGCGATCTCCATTGTCCACTCCGTGTCGGACTTGGCGCCCTGGATCTGCCAGATCGCGTTGCCGAGGTCCGCCTCGATCCCGTTGCGCACGGTCAGCCTCGCGCCGCGCCGGCCGCGCGTGTCGCCGTGCAGGACGATCTGCGTCCAGCAGTCGCGGTCGGAATCGATGGCCAGGTCGATGTCCCATTGCCCGTCGGCCTGTCGAGGCAGGCGAAGCGCGAAGATCGCGTACCGTGCCGGCGAGACCGTGGCGATAAGCTGCGGCGTCGGCGCGGCGTTCGGGTCGCCGGCCGGGGCGGACGTGGCCTCAGAAGCGCTGAAGGTGCGAAGCGGGATCGGCTGGGCCTGCGTCCAGCACGGTTCATCGAGCCGGCCGTCGAACTTGCCGCGATCGGTCGTCAGCAGGGCGGTTGCGGTGATGCGGCCCTTGAGGGCGGCTTGGATGACCTCGGCCGAGTCGCCGAGTTCCAGCAGGGCGCATCGTTGCCATTCAATCGGGTACGGCTTGGCGGCCAGTTGGCGGAGCTCTCGCTTTGCCCGCGGCAGCTTGCCCGCGGCGAGCAGCGCGCGGATAAGCAGCATGCGCCCCTCGGGCGTAAGAGCCCAGGCGGGCATTCGGGCGTAGCCTTCTGCGGCGCGTTCGAGCGTTTTGGTCGGCAGGCTGTTGGGCAGGCCGAGGCGTCTAAGCTGGGCCTGCCACTCCGACGAGACCGTCGTAGCCAGGCTGATGACATCGAGCTTCTGGCGAAGCGGATGGTGCCCGGCTTTCTTCATGAGTGCGAACTGAACGGCGTCGGCCTGGATGAGCTTGCCGTCCTGGAGCAGCCGCAGCCAGGCCAGCAACACACGGTCGGAGGCAATGGCGGAGTCGTTTGGGTCTCGGGCCTTTCCGAGCGCGGCGACGAGTTCGGTGGCCGCCAGTTCGGCCTGGCCCTCAAGGGCACCCGCACCGGCCGGGCCCGCCAGACGCAGTGCGGGCGCAATGACTAGGTTTCGCTTCTCGCCCTCGGCGGCGGAGAAAATCAGCCGCGGCCTGTCCGTCAGCCCGGAGGTGAACAGGCGAGTGGGCTTGTCGAGGTCCTTGCAGCGATAGGCCGTCACCTCGGCGGGGCGGTCCAGCAAGCCCGAGCCTGGCAGCAGCCAGGATGCCTTGGCGGCCAGGATGTCCAGCGGCAGTGCGCGATCGTTGGGCATTCGCAGGCCGTCGAAGGTTACTCTGGCGTCGCGGCTTCGCCGCGGGCGGGCTTCCCACGGCGGCCTGTAGCTTTCGTTGCCCGCCGCGCCCACGAGAACCCGCCGCACCTTCCATGCCGGCAGATTCACCTTGGCCAGATCGGCCATCGAGTTGGCATCGCCCGCGGCGACGGCGGCCCGTTGGGCCAGGCGCGAGACGAGCCTGTTCTCCCCGGCCGGGCCGCGGGTGACGTCGGGGTCAGCATCGTCCGAGCCGTCGGGGCCCACCGCCAGCACGGTCGGCCGATAGAGCCGTATCGCCGCGGCGAGTTGGTGGATCATCTCGATTTCGGCGGAATAGTCGAGCGGCACGGACCATCGAAAGAGCATTTGCGCGTCCGACTCATCTGCCAGCGCCGGCTGGCCGAAGGGCGAGGGGAACTCGTTGAGCGTCGTTACGCCGTCGGCCCCGGCGGCGATGGCGGCGGCCCGTAGCGGCTGGTCGGGCGCGGTTTGGCCTAGGCCGGCCAGGTGCGTGGCGTAGACGACCGCGACGGAGCACCCGGCCTCGGCGTGGGCGACGATGGCGGGATAGACGCTCCGGTCGCCCGCGGCGACGATGAAGAGCACGTCCGTGGATTTCGATCCGCTGACGAGCCGCCAGGAGTCGCCGGCGTCGGCGGATCGCCAGATCCGCTGCCCGTCGCCTCCGGCGAGCATCACGCCGCTACCGAGGCGAAGCAGGCTGTGGATGGCACCCGGCCCGGGGGCCGGCAGCAGGCGCCAGTTGCCGCCGACGTTTGTCGTAAACGGGATCACGCCCAGCAGCCCGCCGGCAAGGTAGGCCGAGTCCGGCGACGGCGTCGCCAGGGCCTCGAAGTCCGCGCACATTACGGTCCGTCCGGGCAGGGAAAGGCGTATCGGATCCCATGGCCGGTTGGAGGTCCGGCTTCGGAGGATCCTGCCGTTCTCGCCTGCGGCCCAGCATTGAAGCGGGTCGGAGAACCGGACGGCCTTGAGGTCCAGCTTCGAGGCCGATGGCGGCGGATGGAAGGTGGGCTCGGCGAGGTTTCGCAGGCTGATTATTCGATGATCCTGCCCGACGACATAGCCTCGGCGCGGCGTCAGGAAGTCGCCGCCCAGCACGTAGCCGAGGCTCGATATGGCGGGCGGGCGCCAGACTCGGCCGCCGTCGATGGTGCTGAGGATGCCGG
>JAUWQU010000703.1 GCA_030610965.1 Phycisphaerae bacterium | reverse complement strand
AACCTGTATTTCGACGAGGGCTCCGTACGACTCCGCCTGACCGGCGAGCAGGCCGCGCCACTGACCGAACGCACCGGGCAGGAGGTCGTCCTCGGCGTCAGGCCGGAGGCAATGAACCTTGCCGGCCAGGGCCGCTTCGCCGGGTGCGAGAACGTCATGCCGGTCAAAGTGGCCGTCGTCGAGCCGCTGGGCGAGAAGATGGACCTGTACGCCTCGACGCCGAAGCACCCGCACATAGTCGCTAGAGTCGACGCCCGCCGCGACATCCAGGCCGGCCATGAGCTCGAACTTCACCTGGACATGACGAAGATCCACGTCTTCGAGCCCGGCCCGGCCGGGCTGAATCTCATGACAAGCGCCGGCTCGCGCTGCTGATTTGTCCCCGTCCGAGCCAAGGCATGATGCCTGCAGGCAACAGAGGAGTTGACATTTCTCCCCGCAGGTCCGGCGGCGCACGGAACGGACTTGCGGACTCTGAATGATTCTTAGTTGACGTAAGCGCCGGTGACACCGAAGCGCCGGACTCGCCGGACCAGCAAACCGCCACCCGAGCCGTCGGCGGCGGCACCCGGTTTGCCGCAGAGCATGGAGCCCTGAAGCACCGGGAGCTTTCAATGTCGACACAGGAACGTCGTAAGCATCGCCGAACTCGGTTGCGCCTACGCGTATCGCAAATCGAGGGACTGCCTGTCCCCGATGGAACGGGCGATCTCTGGACGTCCGACGTTTCGCCGGGCGGAATGTACATCCGCACGCCCCTCGCCGACGCTCCTGCAGTGGGCACAAGCCTTACCTTCGAGCTGAGCATCCCGCCGGGCGAGGGCTATTCCCTCTCGGCCGGGCGGATCAGGGGCAGCGGCGAGGTCGTCCGCATCGAGCCGTCGGCCGAGCCGGTGGCGGGAGTCGCCGTCGGGTTCACATCGCCACTGGCGCTGGAATTCTGACCCCCGACGGCAATAACCACGGTGCGGATATGGGTCATCCCCTATCGCGACTGGGTGGTTTGCACTTGCATTTGGGAGTTCCCAGCTTACAATACGGTTATCGGTGCGGGGCCTTGTGGCAGGGGCGTTTTGCATTTGTGCAGGTTTTCGCGGCTCTGTCGTCGTGGTCGATATACCAGTAGCGGGCGGTCCCTGGCGGGTTCCGGCCGACTGGGGCAAGTCTTATATTGCGGCGTCTTCGGCAAGGAGGCTCGAAGCGGGTTGCCACGGAACGGCGTTGGCGGCCAGTGGGGATTTGCGGACGCCTTATGAAGTCTCCGGCAGAGAGCCTGTCAGCCAGCGCACCTTCACGCCTCGGCCCCGATGGCCAGGCCGCCACGTCCGGCAGTGCCGTCTCGGTCTGCCTTGTCGGCGGCAGGACGATCTTCCGCTCGGCCATCCAAAAGCTGCTGGAGAGCCCGGATATATCCGTGGCCGGGGCGTTCGACGACGAGGAGGCCTTCGCCAAGGCCGTAACGGCCGGCCAGGCCGACGGTCTTGACCTGATCCTGCTCATCCCCGGCGGCGGGGGCTTTACGAGCTTCAACCGGCTGCGCGAACTGCTGGCGACGGGCCAGGACCGGCCATCGGTGGTCGTGCTCGGCGAGCAGCTCTCGCGAGGGCAGGTCTACGGGGCCCTTCGCATGGGCGCCAAGGCATACGTCAGCCTCGACTCGCAGCCCGAGGAGCTGCGCCGGGCCATCCATCTGGCCGCCGAGGGCAAGATGCACCTTTCGCCCGACGCGGCGGAGATGATGATGAGCGACATCAGCGGTGCCGCCCAGCCATCGCGAGCACCCGGCGGCATGGGCGACGTCGGGCTCAGCGCCCGGGAGGCCGAGGTGGTGCAGTTGCTCTGCGAAGGGCTGTCCAGCAAGAGAATCGCCGCCCGGCTGCACTTGGCCCCGAAGACTGTCGAGAACCACCGCTACAACATCTACCGCAAGTGCGAGGTGGAAAGCATCGCCGGCCTGATCCGCTTCGCCGTCCAGCACGGCATGGTGACGCTCTGAGGCCGGCGCCATGGAGCACAGCCGAGAGCTGCTGTGCCGCAACTGGGACCGCGCCTGCATGGCATGCAGGAGGTCGAGCGTTCGAGTCCCTCCAGTTCCATTCGACTCGCATGGGCTTGCGCCCACGCTTGCTCATGGCAAGCCATCCGGTTGGCCGCGGGTAACCGCATCTCCATATGAGAACGGCCCGGTCGGGCCATTGGACGGCCTTCATCTGCGGCCGACCTGTCAGCAATAACTTCACCACGGGTTTGGCTGGACGATCACCGTTTGGCCGGGCAGGTCGGTTGGTAGGTGGGCGGCGATGGCTTGGGCCTCGGCCGCGCTGTCGGCGAGAATGAACATCGCGCTGCCGCTGCCGGTCATGCTGACTGGCGCACCGGTACATGCGCGAAGCCTCTCCAGCGTGGTGCCCACTGGCTCGTTGACGGCCTCGGCGGCGGCGGTCAGGTCGTTGCGGAGGCTGGCTCGCCAGGCGCTGGGCGGCGCGGCGGCAAAGTCGGCCGATCCGCGCGGGGCCATGGGTCGGCCGGCGCCGGGGAGGGCGTCGAAGGCGCGGTACACGTCGGCAGTGGCGCAGGCGAAGTCCGGCATGTGCAGCACGGCGGCGAAGCTGTGCAGGGCCGCGGGTTCGATGATCTCGCCGCGTCCGGTCATCCGCACGGCCGGGGGACCGAGGAACAGCGGCACATCGCTGCCGAGTGTCGCGGCCAGTTCGGCCAGGCGGTCGGCGGGCGTGTCCAACTGCCACAGTATGTCGAGCCCCGCCAGCACGGCTGCGGCGTCGGACGAGCCCCCGCCCAGGCCCTTGCCGGGCGGGATGTGCTTATCCAGGGCAATGTCCACGCCCCTCGGGCCACCGCCCGATTCCCGGCCGGCACCCGCACTTTCAGCCAGCAGTCGAGCGGCGCGGTAGGCTAGGTTTCGCTCGGCCGGGCCGCAATCGGCATTGGCGCACGTCAGCGCAATCTGGCCGTCGTCTCGCGGCGTCAGT
>JAUWQU010000539.1 GCA_030610965.1 Phycisphaerae bacterium | reverse complement strand
CCAACCGCCAAGCCAAGCTCGAACGGACTGAAACGAGCGTGGCCCGGCCAGGCTAGAGGTACCCGATATCCCCCTGCTCGATGCGACGGACGTGGACTTTGGTGATCTTTCTCTCGTCGGCGGCCAGCACGGTGAACATGGCGCCGCGGGCTTCGACGGTCTCGCCCACCTTGGGAATGTAGCCCATCTCGGAGAACACCAATCCCGCGACGGTGTCGTAGGCCTCGTCCTCGGGCAGTGCCAGGCCGAGGGCGTCGTTGAGGTCGTCGACGTACATCCGCGAGTCGATCTCGACTACCGTGTCGCTGAGGCGCTTCATCTCCTCCGGCTCGTCGCGGTCGTACTCGTCGGATATATCGCCGACAATCTGTTCGAGCAGGTCCTCGATGGTGCATATCCCGGCCGTGCCGCCGTACTCGTCCAGTATGATCGCGATGTGGACCTTGAGGCGTTTGAAGTCCCGCAGCAGGTCATCCAGCGGCTTGGTTTCCGGCACGAAGAACGGCTTGCGCATTATCTTCCGGAGCGGCAGGTCCTTGTCCTGCGTGGCGAGCTGGAGGAGGTCCTTGGCGTAGAGCACGCCGATGATGTTGTCCATGTCGCCTTCGTAGACGGGCACTCGCGTGTGGCCCGCGACGACGATCTGCTCGGCCGCGGCCTGCCACGACATGTCCGCGGGGATCGCGAAGAGCTCCGTGCGGGGCGTCATGATCTCGGCGGCGCGGGTCTCGCCGAACTCCATGACCGACTCGATCATGTCGACTTCCTCGGCGTCGACGGCGCCCTCGGCCACGCCTTCGCTGGCGGCCTGGAGGATCTCGGCCTTGGCGGCCTCGCCGTTTTCGTCCTCACCCGTCGTCACGCCGCTGAGCCGGCGGATCGGCAGGTCGAAGATGCTCATCAGGGCCGCGATGGGGTAGAAGACGTATCGCACGGCCATTTGGATTCCCAGCGTGGCGCGGAGGACCTTCTCGCCGGCGTATGAGGCCCATACCTGCGGAATGGCGATGCTGACCACCGCGATGATCGCCAGCGCCACCAGCACGGCCGCGACCAGCCCCCAGCCGACGCCCGCGAAGACGCCGAACACCTGCATAAGGGCGACGATCAGCACGACGTTGGCCAGCGACCGGCAGAAAGACATCGTCCAGCGAAGGGCCCAGAGGTTCTTCTCCAAGAGGTCCAGCTTCTCTTTGCCGCGCGGGCCGCCGAATACCTCATCGAGCGCCGCCCGCCGCCAGATGCGCAATGAATAGCTCACCAACGCGAAGAAGCAAGACAACGCCGCAGACGCGGCCACTACCCATACCCAGGGTGACACTTTCTTATCTGCCTCCCGCCACAGGCTTTTCTGACAGGAACTTATCCATCACGTCCAATCATACCAGCCAAGGCCAAAGTGCGAAAGGCACTTTCTGGGAGCAATCGCCCAGCCGGGGGCTGCCGGCGAACTCCAAACGACAAGCTCCAAAGAGCGAACAAGCTCCAAACGACAAGCTCCAAATAACAAACAAGGACCAAGCACCAAAAAAAACAAATCCCAAACAAGTCAAGCAACACAAATCAAACTGCCTTGCAGGCAGGTTCCGAACAACAACCGGACATCAAGCCCTGTAGTCAGTGCTCCCCGAGGCTCGCGGATGGAACCCGGAAGATGTTTCTTGTTTGGAGCTTGGCATTTGCGATTTGGCCCTTGTTTGTTATTTGGTGCTTGTCATTTGGAGCTTGTCTTTGAGCCCCTACCCAGCCGAGAAGCGAAACTCCGTTGTCGTCCGCCAGGTCTGGCCCGGCCGAAGGACTGCCGATGGGAACTCCGGATGGTTCGGCGAGTCCGGGAAGTGCTGCGTCTCCAGGCAGAAGCCGTAATACTTGTGGTAGGTCTTGCCGGACTTGCCGACGTTGGCAGAGTCCAGGAAGTTGCCCGAGTAGAGCTGCACGCCCGGCTCGGTGGTCCAGACTTCCATGGCCCGGCCGGTGGTTGACTCGACTACGCGGACGGCCCTGGCGAGGCTGCCGTCGGCGGAGTTCAGCACGTAATTGTGATCGTAGCCGCCGCCGTTGGCGAGTTGCTCGTCGTCGGCTCCGATACGCTCGCCGAGAACGTGCGGCGCGCGGAAGTCCAGCGGCGTGCCGGCCACGCTGCGAAGCTCGCCCGTCGGGATCAGCGTTTCGTCGATGGGCGTAAAGCGGTCGGCGAAGATCTGAAGCTCGTGGCCGAGCACGTCGCCGGCGCCCGCGCCGGCGAGGTTGAAGTACGCGTGCTGGGTTACGTTCAGCACCGTCGGCTTGGTCGTCTCGGCCCGGTATTCAACGCGAAACACGTCGCGGTTGGCCCACGTATACGTCACGCGGACGCTCAACTCGCCGGGGTAGCCCTCCTCGCCGTCGGCGCTGACGTACGACAGCACCAGCGCGGGCCCGTCCGGCGTCTCTCGCCCCTCGGCCTGCCAGAGGACCTTGTCGAAACCCTTTAGCCCGCCGTGGAGGCTGTTGGGGCCGTCGTTCTGTGCGATCGTGTACTCCAGGCCGTCGAGGGTGAACTTCCCGCCGGCCAGGCGATTGCCCAGCCGACCGACCACCGCACCGAAGTACGGATGGCTCGCGAGGTACTCATCGAGCGTGTCGAAACCGAGCACCACGTCGGCAACCTCGCCGTCGCGGTCCGGCACTTCCAGGCCAGTGACGATCGCGCCGTAGTTGGTTATCCGCACAGCGTGGCCACGAGCGTTGGTAAGCGTGAAAAGCTCCACCTGCGGCGCCCCGTCGCCCGTTACGCCGAATGGCTTGCTGCTGACACCCATGACTAAGATTTCCTTGTGCGGAGCCGCCGCAGCGCGGCCCGGCCGAATGCCGAATGCTAAATGCTAAAGGCCACAAATGCCAAACTGGTGCGCAGCCGGCTTGGCTACAGAGTACGCAATGCCTGGCCGAACGCAAGGGGCGGGGTGGACCTGTGCGGATGATGATTCAATGGGTTTGGGGCTGCTCGGTGCCCAGCAGCACAAGGCGGCCATTGCGGCCCTTTTGAAGGACTCTCGGGCGCAGGTATCGGCCATTGCGGCCCTGGGCCTGGACCCGCCTTCGGCTGACGGGCCTGTGCGGTAAAAACGACGCCCAGTCTACTGAGCCGTGACGCTGTCGACGCCGTCGAAGATGCGCACCAGGCGATCGCGCACGGCGGCCGGTAGTGGCGGGCGGAGAATCGACGCGACGTTGGCCTCGAGGTGCTCGATGCTGCCCGTGCCCGACAGCACGACGTCGATGCCCGCCTCGTCGCGGCAGAAGCGGTAGGCCGCGTCAGCCAGGCTGGTTGCCACACCATCGGCCAGCAGGAATCCCAGCGGGTCGGCCAGGTCCACGTCGGCCGGATCGACGTGGCCCTTATCGATCAACTGGGCGACCACCTCGGCCAGGCGATCGGGCTTGCTGAAAGCGTTGCGGACAACGAACATCGCTTGCGCAGCGATGCCCTTGGCTTGGGTGTGGGCGAGGACCCGCTCGCGCGCGGACTGGTTCAGCACGTTGAATCCCACCATCACCACGTCCCAGCAGTCGTCGGTTACGGCCTGGGCAAGCATGGCGTGCTGGGGGTCGGCGTTGAACCGTTCGGTGATGCCCACGAAGCGGATATTGCCCTTTTCGCGCTGGCGCCTCAGCTCGGGCACCAGCGTGTCGCGGGTGGCCCGGTACTGACTCGGCAGGACGCCGTGGAAGTTGTACAGGTCGATCACGTCTGTTCCGAGGCGCCGAAGGCTTTCCTCGATCCGCCCGGCCAACTCCGCCGGCGTCAGTACGCGCTCGTCGTCCA
>JAUWQU010000223.1 GCA_030610965.1 Phycisphaerae bacterium | reverse complement strand
AGGACGTGGCCGACCCCTGCGCCGGCCGCAAGCTCCAGTACGTCCGGGAGGGTATCTTCAACCCGCAGATGGTGACGCAAATACTCGGCCCGGCCCCAAAGGGCTTATGGTCATTACGCCGTATCGGTTCTCAGACCGGGGCATGGGCCCGGCCTGGCGAACTGCTGGACCGCCTCGTCGCCGATGCCAATCTGCTGGCCTTCCAACGCCTCGGCGACCACGTGTGGGGCAGCGGCGTGAAGGTCCTGCCGGTGAAGCTTCGCGACGGACGACGGGTGCTGCCCACGACCGAGCACGTTATGTCGGGCACTTACCCCTACTACTGCTCGCTGCTGCTGGTGGTGCCCGCAAAGGCATCTCAGGCCGCCAAGGACGTGGCCGCCGCCATCCTCGCCCCCGGCGTGCGCCGCAGGCTCAACCCCAGATGGATAACGCCCGAGACGCCGGCGCCGGGCAAATCCCAACAGACGATCTGGCCGGCATTGGCCTCCACCGCCGACCCGAAGCAAACCGCATCCGCAGCCGTGCTGCCGGTCGAGCAGTTGAGCGCCTACTTCCGCCTGGCCGACAAGGCGGTGCAGGCGCGATACGAGGACGACATCTCTGCCGGAATTTCGCAAGCCGGCGGGGTGACCCTGGTGGACCGCGGGCAGCTTCGCCGCGTGCTTGCCGAGCGGGCAACGAAGCTCCTGGCCGGCGGCGCAGGCAAGAACCAGCCCATCATCGCGGCGGATATCATCGTCCTTGGCCGCGTCATCTCGCGGGACACGGTGGCATACCTGCGGATCGAGGCATTCCACTCGGGCACGGCAAGCTGTATCGGCCTGCTGGAGTTGCCGATCAACTCCGCCAGCCCGGCCAGCTTCGAGCCGTCCCTGAAAGACCTGGCTGCCAAGTGGTGGCCCGGCGTGATGGCGAACCTGGCCCGGGCTCGGAAGGGCCCAATCTGGATGGTCACAGAAGATGCCGCCACCGCCGGCGACGCGACACTAGCCAAGACTCGCACGGCCCTGGAGGAGACGCTCGCCGACGCGGGGGGAATCTTCTTCGCTCGTTACAGCTACGTGCCCGCCGCACAGCGCGAAGTGCTGCTTCGGCTAATGGGCCTTTCCCGGACCAAGGGGCAACTGGCGGTGGCGGCCGACTATGTGGTAACCCTCGGCAAAGCCGGCAGCCGGACCGTCGTCACCATCTATCGAGGCACCAGCCAGTCAGGCATTGCCAAGTTGGACTCCCCCAAGGGCGATTCCGCGGCCGATTGGCTTGCCGAGCGGCTCGCTGACATCTCCGCCGAGGGAACCCAGACACCTGGCGCGCCAGCCGAAACGCAAGCACGCCAGGAGTACGAGCGGGGCATGGCCGTCAAGAAGCAACGGGAGAAGTTCCAGACTGAGGCGCACACGCGCAACCGGGCAGCCAACCGCGACAACTACCTGCCAGAGGACAAGGCCAGGCTCGAGGAACTGACGCGTCAGATGGACCGGCACTTCGAGCGGGCGATGCAACTGAACCCCGCGGCCGAGGCCGCCGCCCTTGAGAATATCCGTGCTTTGGCACGCAAGACCTCCAGCTATCTCTCTTTCCGAGACTGCGCCGAGGCCTGCCTGCAATTCATCGATCAGTATCCGCGGTCCGGGAACCTCGGCCTGGCCTTCCAGGAAGGCCACGTCAGCCTCATCTACCTTTGCGTCTACCTCGGCGACCCCGTCTATCGCTCAGAGAAGTCGATCGGCATTCCCCCCGGCATCGACCACGAGAAGCTTGTGCGTCAGTATCGCCGGCAGCACCTGGCCCTGCTGGCGACGGCCATGCGGCAGGCAGGCGACAAACATGAAAATGGCTACGGCGGCATGAAGTCTCGCCGTAAGTACGCAGATGATTACCAGAGTCTCATGGATAAGTACGCCGCCATCGCCTCGCCACGGGAACTCGACGACACCCTCGACGAGTACGCGCTGGCCTGCGACGCCCTGCCCGCACAGGCTCTGCACAGCGACTTCCTGCGCCTGCGTTACATGGCGCGTCAGGGCGAGAAGCGGCAGTACATCGAATTGCTGGCACGCATGCAGCAGCGCTGGGCCGACCCGAACGGTGATCGCTGGAAACTGACCGGCGATCAGACCGTTCGAGAGATGTGCGAGCTATTCCGAGTGGACCCTCGCCGCAACAGTCTGTACCAATGGCTCAAGGGCCGACGCGGACCAGGCGACCTGCCCTATGCCGGTTATCAGGCCGCCTCTCAGCCAGCCACCGCCCCGGCCCGCCAGATGATGAAGGAAACCCAATGATTTATCGTGTCGCAACGGCAGTCGCAAGCGTGATGCTCTTGACGGCCGGCGCGCTGCCGGCCGAGTCCGTGCCCGCCAAGTCTCGGGGCCCAAGCGCAGCGACCCAGCCGAGAGGCAATCCCGCCGCATCCCAGTCTCCAACAGTGCCGGCCGGGCCGGTTTGCGTGGCCATACTCGAGCCGGAAGTCCTGGCCGACATGCCTGCCGAGCAGCGCAAGGCGCTGGCTGGGACAATCGACACGCTGCTGACCGCGAGCCTGGCCAAGCAGAAAGGTTTTGTCATCGTCGACCGCCAGGCGCTGGACAAGGTTCTGGCCGAAAGGGCATCGAAGGCCGGCGGAGTCGCCAAGCTTGCGCCGGGAGAGGTCGCAGAGCAGCTTCGCCCCTTCTGGTCTGCGGGCGTGCTTATCTGCCCGATCGTGCGGCAGGTCAAAGCCGACAAGGCCAACGCGCCCGGCAAGGTTTCCGAGTTGGTCATCGAATTCGATGCTGTCCTGGCTCAGACCGGGCAGTCTCTTGGCGAGGCTCATGCCATGGCCAAGTGGCGGAACAACAACTGGGACAAGGCCCCGTCCCTGGAAGTGCCGCTCAATGCCTTGTGGTCGGACTTGCCAGACGGCCTGCGCCGGGCGATGGCAAATCGGCATATCGAGATTGCCGACGTGCGACTGAGCAGTTCGCTGCGGCGGCTTCAATGGATGGCGGATGCCATGGGCGACGCCTTGCGAGCGTCGCTGGCCCAGCCCGGCGTGGCGTTGCTTCGGCCGAGACACCCAGCTTCGACCAAGGAAGAACGCCTGTTGCGCGTCATGGGGCTATCCTCCCCCAATGGCAAGGACGCGTCGGCCAGCCTGGCATGCAGCCCGAACTTCCGACTGGATGCGGAGTTGTCTGAGGAGGTCGGCAAGGACCTGAACTACGACAAGACGCCAATTACCCTGAGCCTGTCGCTCCGGGACCAAGATGGAAAGGCCACAAAGCAGGCATTTTCTGGCATGGCTTCACAATATGCCGACATATCTGCCCGGGCATCAGCCTGGTTAAACAAGCAGCTGGCCCAGTGGCGAGTGGCAGGCGGCGAGGCGCAGGACGTGAAGTACAGCCGGCAACTGGCTAAGCGTGAACTGGCGGCGGCGCGGCAGCTTGAGAAGCTGTGCACCTGGTATTCCCAGGGATGGAACCTCTCGGCCTATGAACAGGTCTTTCGAGTCAAGGTCCTCGAGCGGGCGTTGCGTGCGGCGCACCTTGACCCTACCAATGAGGAAGCTGCCCGCCTGGTCGCGTTGGGCATCGACGCCCCGTATTTCCTGCGCAAACAGGAGCGTGGCAGCGTCTGCACGGATCGCGTGATTGCCGAGGGCCAGCGATACCTTGACAGGTTCTCCAAGAGCCGGCAGGCGCCCGAGGTAACATCCAAGATCCGCGGGGCCGCGTTCCTGCAGCTCACCGCAATGCGGGCGGGCGGCAATTGGAGCAGCCGCCCTTATGCCCCCGAGATATGGCGATACGCCAGGGTCTCTTTGTTGGCCTTGGACGAAGATCTTCACGAGAAGCGTGAAATGAACATATGGGCCAATGCAAACCTGGTTGGCCAGTGCATCTTGATGCATTGCCCTCCAGACAGGCTTGAGGAGGAACGGTCGTATTGGCGGGACTGCTGGGAAAAGAAGGTCGAACCGTTGCGTGACGGCGCCACGAAAGGCCGCAGAGAATCTAAGGCACGGGGACTCGACGTGCCCACGTGGAGCTTCGTGGAGTTGTACTACTTCATCCGCAAGAAGGACGTTCCCGGCATGCACCAGCGGCTCAACGAGTTAGCCCAGACCTACCCGCGTTCGCACACGTACGTCTGGTGGGGCACACGAATCTGGCAGGGCCAGCCCGCTTGGAAAACGCGGGTCCAGACGCTGCTCAAGGAATGCGGTGACCCGGAGTGGAAGACCTGGAAGCCGACTTTCGACAGGGAGACCTTTGATTGGACCCCGCAGGCATACGGCACCTTCCTCGCCGGGTTCAACCCGCGGATGCCTCAGGCATGGGACCGCAAGGATGCCCTGCCCCTGCCGACAGACCGCATTACGCTGGAAAACAACCACCTCGCCACGGCTGTGGGCAGGAACAAAGGCTTTCGGCCGCTGCTAAGCGCGGGCGGTTCCATGTGGATCTGCCAGCCGGCGCCGGGAGAGGATCTCAAGACGCGCCGCAATCTTCTGCTTGTCCCTGCCAATGCCATAACGGCCCCGGGAAAGGACCTGCACGTCAAGGCCAAGACGCTCGACTGGCCGGCGCATCCGTCTGACGGACAGCAAGGCGCGCCAGGCCAGGCCGTTCGATGCTGGCTGACCACCGTGGAAGACAATGCGCCGACTGTCTGGATCGGCACGGCATGGCACGGCCTGGCCCGGTTCGACCTGCGCGACGGCAAGTGGAATGGGCGGTGGTACGCCGCCAAGCAAGGCGTTCCCGGCGAGGATATTCTGATGGTGCGCCCATGCATGCACGACGGCAAGCGCAAGCTCCTTGTGCTCAGTCAACCAAAGGGGAGCAATCCTTCAGGGTGGGACTTCGAGAAGCACCTGTGGGCACTGGATCCTTCGAGCGGGCACGTGACACTGATCGCCACCGGTAAATGGGATACCATCTGGTACACGAAGGCCCCGAAGTACATGGGTCTGATAGCGGCCTGGAAGGACGGAACAAAGCGGCCGCTGCGCCTCTACAACAGGGATGACCACCCGCAACTCGACGCCAACGGCATTGTCTCGATGAAGAATCTCGACCGCGTCTACGTGCTGGCCCGCGATGAAGGCCCCGCGCGGGTCTGGGCAATGGGCGGCAACGGGCTGACGCAGTTCGACGCCCGAATGTCGCCCCAACGGCTCCTCGACGCGACGCCGCTGGGCGATGAGATCCTGTACTGCTCGTCGGAAACTCCAACACAGCATCGCTCGGTTGAGTATGGCAGGAACCGGTTCAAACTGCCTTCCTCGCACTATTACCCGGTCTGGCAAGTGCTGCGGGCGCCGGTATTGGACGTGCAGTGCTGCTCCGATACCCCGGCCGTGCTGTGGGGCGGCCTGGGCACCTGGAGAGAAGCCCGACGCAACGCAGTGCTCGCGGCTTACCGCCCGGCATTCAAGGCCCCGCTGGAGGACAACGACGCCTGGTACGGTCCGTGGAAAACCGACATGGTCATCAAATCGTTGGACTCTATCGACGGGTACCTTTGGCTGGTGACATCCGGCGGGAACTTCCACCGATTCAAGCCATCGGAAGTGATCCAATCCGCCCGGGAGCAAGGGGCCGTGCGTTCCACTTCGCAATGGCGGTCGGAATATCGCAAGCGACTGGAGTCGTCCTGGGTCAATGCCGTGCGGCTGCACATTACCGACAAGGAGTACGACAAAGCTCTTTCGGCGATAGCCGCCCAGCGCCAGGCGACAAAGCCCGGCGACCAGCCCGCGACACCCGCCTGCCACTTGGCTTTGTGGGAGGCCCTGGCATACGCCAGGAAGGGTGACTTCGCGACGGCGGATCGCATCTACCCTCAGATTGCCGACGACACCAAGGCCGAGCCCCTTGCTCGCGGCGTGGCCTTGGTCAACCTGGTAAACGTCCGCCACGCGGCGAAAGACTGGTCAGGCCTGGAGCAGGCCTTGGACAAGCTGGTGGCGATGTTTCCCGAGCTCAATGCGCTCAACCCCTTCAGTTGTGCCGAGACCATCAAGTGGTATCGCCAGCAAGCCAAGCGGAACTCGGCCACGAGTCAGCCGGTCGGCCCCGTCGGCGGGGCCTCTCGACCCAACGCGGCCGCAGGTGAGAAACGATAGTAAACTCGGATTATTCACCAACCATTGATAGTTGATTCTATGCCCTCTTTGCACGGGCGGCAAGCATGAAGTCGGGGAGTTCGGGGGCGGATTGCGGGCGGCGGCGCGAACCGCCCCCTTACCCCCATCGGCCTGATGGCCCTGGGAAGCTGCCCCGCGCCGGGTTTTCCGGCGGTCACTCCCGAAGCACCAGGCACAGGTGGGCGTGGCTGGGCGGCGGCATCCATGGCCGGACGCGGCAGCCGCGGCGGCGACCCGCTCCATCGCGCCCCCACGTCTCATCCAGCCACCAGCGCCCCACGCGACCCAGCAGTCTGCCCCAAAGCACTCCGGCCGCCTTGGCAACGTCCACGAAGATTCGCTGGCTGTGCTCGGCCACACGCGC